>JBOHWA010000495.1:0-8258 GCA_050735855.1 Binatia bacterium | reverse complement strand
GCCGCGGCGCCGAGCGCCTGCGCCGCCGCGGCGTCGCGGTCGTCGGCGGGGTCGAGATGGCCGCCTGCGCCGAGCTGATCGCCGCCTTCGCCAGCGTCGCGCGCCGCGGCCGCCCCCTGGTGACGCTGAAGCTGGCGGCGACGCTCGATGGCCGTATCGCCACCCGCAGCGGGGCGTCGCGCTGGATTACCGGCGCCCCGGCGCGCCAGATGGTGCACCGGCTGCGCGATCAGGCCGACGCCGTCATGGTCGGCGCCGGCACGGTGCGCGCCGACGATCCGCTGCTCACCTGCCGCCTGCCGCGCGGCCGCGATCCGCTGCGCGTCGTGGTCGACGGCCGCCTGCGGGTGCCCCTGACCGCCCGGGTGCTGACAAACGATTCGGCCCGCGGTACCCTCCTCGCCACAGTGATGACCAAGGGTCGAAAGCTCGAGACACTGCGCCGCCGCGGCGTCTCGGTCGAGGTGCTGCCGGGGCGTGCGGGCGTGCTGTCGCTGCGCCGCCTGCTCGAGCGCCTCGCCGCGCGTGGCGTGCACAGCGTGCTGATCGAAGGCGGTGCCGGGCTGGCGGCGGCGGCCCTGCGCGAACGGGTCGTCGACCGCCTCCTCCTGTTCATCGCGCCGAGGCTGATCGGCGGCGACGGGCGCGGCCTGCTCGGCCCGCTCGGCGTCGCGACGATGGGCGACGCACTCGGCCTGCGCATCGAACGCGTCAGCCGCATCGGCGACGACTGGCTGGTGCGCGCCGTGCCGGAGGACGCCCATGCCGTTTAGCCGTATCGACGAAGCGCTGGCCGACATCAAGGCGGGCCGCAGCGTCATCCTGACCGAAGGCGACTCGGGCGAGTCGCAGCTCTGCATGGCGGCCGAGCTCGTCACCGCCGAAGCGGTCAACTTCATGGCCATGCACGGGCGCGGATTGGTCTGCCTGAGCATGACCGAAGAGCGCCTGCGCCAACTGGCGATCCCGCTGATGGCCCCCGATGCCCCGTCGGTGCTGCGCCGCTCGTACGGCGCCTCGATCGAGGCGCGCCGCGGCGTCACCACCGGCATCTCGGCCCACGACCGGGCGACGACGATCCAGGCGGCGATGGCCGCCGGCGCCGGGCCGGACGACCTCGTCATGCCCGGCCACGTCGTGCCGATCGTCGGACGGCAGGGCGGTGTGCTGGTGCGCGCCGGGCTGACCGAAGCGGCCATCGACCTTGCCCGGCTCGCCGGCGTCCAGCCCGCCGCCGCCGTCTGCGCCATCCTGCGCGACGACGGCAGCCTGGCCGAGCTGCCCGATCTCGAGGCGCTCGGAGAGTTGTTCGACCTCAAGCTGGTGCGCATCGCCGATCTGGTCGCCTACCGCCTGCGCACCGAGTCGCTGGTCAAGCGCATCGCCGAGCGCACCCTGACCATCCGCACCGGCGGGCGCTACCGCGCGGTCGTCTATCGCAACGAAGTCGACGGTCACGAGCACATCGCCCTGGTCAAGGGGACGGTGGAGGCGCGCGACGACGTCCTGGTGCGGCTGCACTCGCAGTGCCTGACCGGCGACGTCTTCGGGTCGGAGCGCTGCGACTGCGGCGATCAGCTCGATCGCGCGCTGCAGATGATCGCGACGGCGCGGCGCGGGGTGCTGATCTATCTGCACCAGGAGGGACGCGGCATCGGCCTGGCCAACAAACTGCGGGCCTACGAGCTGCAGGACCAGGGCCGCGACACGGTCGAGGCCAACCTCGAGCTGGGCTTCCTCGAGGACGGGCGCGACTACGGCATCGGGGCGCAGATCCTGCGCGACCTGGGCGCGACCCGCATCCGCTTGATCACCAACAACCCGAAGAAGATCGAAGGGCTCGAGACGTACGGCATCTCGGTCGCCGAACGCGTCCCCATCGAGGTGCCGCCGCACCCGGGGACCATCCGCTACCTGCGCACGAAACAGGAGAAGATGGGTCACCTCTTCACCGGACTGAAGCTCGTCTAGATCGATGACCAAGCGGTACACACGTTCTCTCGACGGCTCCGGGCTGCGCATCGGCGTCGTCGCGTCGCGCTTCAATGAGGTGGTTACCGATCGTCTGCTCGAGGGCGCGCTCGCGGCGCTGGCGCAGCACGGGGTTCCCGCCGACCGGATCGAGGTGGCACAGGTGCCCGGCGCCTTCGAGCTGCCGGTGATCGCCGAGCTCATGGCGGTGCGCGGGCAGGTCGAGGCGGTCGTCTGCCTGGGCGCCATCGTGCAGGGCGAGACCCCGCACTTCGACATGATCGCCCACTGGGTGGTCGCCGAGCTCGGCCGCCTCTCGGTCGCGCACCGCCTGCCGATCGCGCTCGGCGTGCTGACCACGAATACGCTCGAGCAGGCGCTCGAACGGGCCGGCGGCCGGCACGGCAACAAGGGCGCCGAGGCCGCCGAGGTCGCGCTCGAGATGGCCAACCTGGCGCGGCAGCTGGTGTGAGGTCTGTTGCCCTCCACGTCGGCGGCGGCCGATGAGCGCACGCCGCAAGGGCCGTGAGCTCGCGCTGCAGGTCCTCTACCAGCTCGAGATGACCAGCGAGGCGTCCGAGCAGGGCATGGCCGCCTTCGCCGAGAGCTTCGAGACCACGCCGCGCGCCCAGGAGTTCGCCTGGGAGCTGGTGCGCGGGGTGCTGGAGCGGCGCAACGAGATCGACGCGTCGATCGCCGAGGCCTCCGAGCACTGGCGCTTCGAGCGCTTGTCGCGCGTCGACGCCAACGTCATCCGTATCGCCGTCTTCGAAATGACCGCCCCGCCCGGCCTGCCGAAAGAGATCGCCATCAACGAGGCGATCGAGGTGGCGCGCAAATACGGCACCACCGAGTCGGCCAATTTCGTCAACGGCGTGCTCGACCAGGTGGCGACGCGCCTCGGGCTCAAGGCCGGCCTGCCGCGTTCGTCACCGCCGCCCGAGGACTGACCCCCGCCCATGCGTTACGATCCCGCTGTCATCGAGCCCAAATGGCAGAAGGCCTGGGAGGCGCAGCGCGTCTTCCGCGCGCCGACCGACGCGGCGGCGCTCGCCGCCAAGCCGAAGTACTACATCCTCGACATGTTCCCCTATCCGTCGGGCGCCGGCCTGCACGTCGGCCACCCCGAGGGCTACACCGGCACCGACGTGCTGGCGCGCCTCAAGCGGATGCAGGGCTTCAACGTGCTGCACCCGATGGGGTGGGACGCCTTCGGCCTGCCCGCCGAGCGCGCGGCGATGCGCGAGAACATCCATCCGGCCGTCATCACGACGCGCAACGTCGATACCTTCCGCCGCCAGATCAAACGCCTCGGCTTCAGCTACGACTGGGAACGCGAGATCAACACGGCGACGCCGGATTACTACCGGTGGACGCAGTGGATCTTCCTCAAGCTCTACGAGCGCGGCCTCGCCTACGTCACCGAGATGCCGGTCAACTGGTGCCCGGCGCTCGGCACCGTGCTGGCCAACGAGGAAGTGAAGGACGGCAAGTACGTCGAGACCGGCGACCCGGTCGAACGGCGGCTGATGCGGCAGTGGATGCTGAGGATCACCGCCTACGCCGAACGCCTGGTCGACGACCTCGAGACGCTCGACTGGCCCGACGGCGTCAAGGACATGCAGCGCAACTGGATCGGCAAGTCCGTCGGCGCCGAGATCGGCTTCGCGGTCGCCGACCACGACGTTGCCTTCGAGGTGTTCACCACGCGCCCCGACACGCTCTTCGGCGCGACCTACTGCGTGCTCTCCCCCGAGCACCCGCTGGTGGCGCAGATCACCGCCGACGCGCAGCGCGCGGCGGTCGACGCCTACGTCGCGGAAGCGGCGCGGCGCGTCGAAGGCGGCGCGGCCGACGATGACAAGACCGGCGTCTTCACCGGCGCGCACGCCATCCACCCGATCACCGGCGACCGCCTGCCGATCTGGATCGCCGACTACGTCCTGATGAGCTACGGCCACGGCGCGATCATGGCGGTGCCGGCGCACGACGAGCGCGATCATGCCTTTGCGACGCGCTTCGGCCTGCCCATTCGCGAGGTCGTGTCGGGTGGCGCAGAGTCTGTCCAGACCATCGCGCACCCCGGCGAGGGGCGCCTGGTCAACTCGCAGTTCCTCGACGGTCTCGACGTGCCGGCGGCCAAGACGCGCATGATCGAGTGGCTCGAGGCGCACGGCAAGGGCACCGCGCGCGTGCAGTACCGCCTGCGCGATTGGTTGTTCGCGCGCCAGCGCTACTGGGGGGAGCCGATTCCCGTCGTCTGGCTGCCGGACGGCACCGCGATGCCCGTGCCGGCCGCCGATCTGCCCGTC
Source organism: Binatia bacterium (assembly GCA_050735855.1). Taxonomy (GTDB): domain Bacteria; phylum Desulfobacterota; class Binatia; order HRBIN30; family CADEER01; genus JBOHWA01. Next base: position 3,975 of record JBOHWA010000495.1, on the reverse strand, counting down.
GCGCTGCCCCCGGTCGACGAGTACCGCCCGACCGACGACGGCAAGCCGCCGCTGGCGCGTGCGGCGGACGACTGGCTGATGGTCACGCTGCCCGACGGCCGCGTCGGCGTGCGCGAGACCAACACCATGCCGCAGTGGGCGGGGTCGTGCTGGTACTACCTGCGCTTCCTCGATCCGCAGAACGATCGCGAGCCCTGGTCGAAGGCCGCCGAGCAGTACTGGATGCCGGTCGACCTGTACGTCGGCGGCGTCGAGCACGCCGTCCTGCACCTGCTCTACGCCCGCTTCTGGCACAAGGTGCTGTACGACTGCGGCCTGGTGCACACACGGGAGCCGTTCCAGCGCCTGTTCAACCAGGGGATGATCCTCGCCTACAGCTACCAGGACGCCGGCGGCAAGTACTACCATCCGTCCGACGTCGAGGAGCGCGATGGCGTCGCCTACGCGCGCGGCTCCGGCGTGCGCCTCGTCAGCCAGGTCGAGAAGATGTCCAAGTCGAAGCTCAACGTCGTCAGCCCCGACGAGGTGATCGATCAGTACGGCGCCGACGCCATGCGGCTCTACGAGCTGTTCATGGGCCCGCTCGATCAGGTGAAGCCGTGGCAGATGTCGGGCGTCGACGGCGTGATGCGTTTCCTGCAGCGCGTCTGGCGGCTGGTGGTGGACGAGCGCCGCGGCGCGCTGACCGAACGCCTGATCGACGCGCCGCCCGAATCGGAGCCGGCGCTGCAACGTCTGTTGCACGTCACCATCAAGAAGGTGCGGGACGATACCGAGGCGCTGCGCTTCAATACGGCGATTGCGCAGATGATGATCTTCGTCAACGAGGCGACCGGCAGCGCGACGCTGCCGCGTGCCATCGTCACCGACTTCCTCCGCATCCTGTCGCCCTATGCGCCGCACCTCGCGGAAGAATTGTGGGCGCAACTCGGGGCGTCGGATCTCATCGCCCGCGCTGCCTGGCCGGCGCACGACGAAGCGCTCTGCCAGGAATCGAGCCTCGAGCTGCCGGTCCAGGTGAACGGCAAGCGGCGCGACGCCATCCGGGTGGCGCGCGACGCCGGTCAGCCGGAGATCGAGGCGCTGGCGCTGCAGTGCGAAGGGGTCGTCCGCGCGCTGGACGGCCGTGCCCCGCGCAAGATCATCGTCGTGCCGGGGCGCCTGGTGAACATCGTTGCGTAACGCGCTGCTCGTGCTGCTGCCAGCGCTGCTCGGCTGCGGCTACCAGATGGCCGGGTCGATCGAGAAGGCACCGGGCGGCATCGAGTCGGTCAGCGTCGGCCGCATCGAGAACCGCTCGCGCGAGGAGGGGCTCGACAGGACCCTCGCCTTTGCCTTCGAGCGCGAGTTCTACGAGCGCGGCGCGCTGCGCCTGCGCGAGGCGCCGGTCGAGGGCGACGGGATCATCAGCGGGACGATCAAGGACTTTCGCATCCGGCCGGTCTCGTTCGACGCCGACGATCAGGCGTTGCAGTACGAAGCCCAGATGACGCTCGATGTCACCGTCCGGCGCGCCGACGGCACCGTGCTGTGGAAGGGCGCCAACATGAGGGCGTACGAGGACTACAGCGTCAATCGGCAGACCGTGGTGCCGAGCTCCTCTCAGTTCCAACAGGGGACGCTCGATTTCAGCGATCTCTCCGACCTGACCGACATCCAGCTGGCCGAGACGGAGAAGCGTCTGGCGATCGAGCGCATGGTGCGCGCGATCGTGCGCGACGTGCACGATCGGCTGCTGGACGACTTCTGAGCCCGCCGTCAGGCGGGCTGGCCGGCGCGCTTGAGCGCGTCGACCTGCTTGCTCAGGCGGGCGATGCGGCGGGAGGCGGCGTTGCGGTGCAGAATGCCTTTGCTGGCGGCCTTGCTGAGCTCCTTGATGGCGGTCTTGAGCTCGGTCTCGGCGCCGGCGGCGTCCTGCTTCGCCACGGCTTCGCGCACCTTGCGCACGTCGGTGCGCACACGGGAGATGACCGTGCGATTGCGGGTGCGCCGCTTTTCGTTCTGTCGGTTGCGCTTGATTGCGGACGCGTGACGATTGGGCACGGGATGACCTCCTGGTTGGAACACATTCGCCTACCACGGGCCCCGCGGGGGGTCAACGCGGTGCGGCGACTCGGGGCGGGACGCCCCGCCGGGCCGGAATGAGCGAGAACCGGCGTATCGCCCGGGCCGCCGGGGTGGTCGGGGGGCTGACCCTGGCGAGCCGCATCAGCGGATTGCTGCGCGACGTGGTCACCGGGTACTTTTTCGGCGCCGGGCCGGCCGCCGACGCCTTCTTCGTCGCCTTTCGCCTGCCCAACCTGATGCGTCGCTTCGTCGCCGAGGGGGCGATGAGCGTTGCCTTCATCCCGGTCTTTGGCGAGTACCTGACCCGCCGCTCGCCCGCCGAGGCCGAACGCGCCTTGCGCGCCGTCGCCACCGGGTTTGCCGTCGTCCTGGCGGGCGTGACCGCCCTCACCGCCCTCCTGGCGCCATACTGGCTCGAGCTGCTGGCCCCCGGTTTCAGCGCCCGGCCGGAGACCATGGCGCTCACTGTGAGCCTGACCCGCTGGCTCGTACCGTACCTGTTTCTGGTCAGCCTGGTCGCGTTGCTCGGCGGCTTCCTCAACGCCCTGCGCCATTTCGTCGCGCCGGCGGTCTCGCCGGTGCTGCTCAACCTGGCGATGATCGGCGCCGCGCTGGCCCTGGCGCCCATCTTGTCGATCCCGATCTACGCCCTGGTGATCGGCGTCCTGCTCGGTGGGGTGCTACAGCTGGGGATCCAGGCGATCGTCCTCGCCCGGCGCGGCGTGCGGCTGTCCCCGCTCTGGGAGCCGGGGCATCCGGCGCTGCGACGCATCCTGCGGCTGCTGGCCCCGAGCACGGTGGGCGCGGCGATGTACCAGATCAACGTGGTGCTCAGCACCAGCCTGGCCTCGCTGCTGGCGGCCGGCAGCGTCTCGTATCTCTGGTACGCCGGCCGCGTCTTCGAGTTTCCGATCGGGTTGGTGGCCGTCGCGATTGGCACCGCGGCCCTGCCGAGCTTGGCCGAGCAGGCGGCGCGCGGCGCGCGCGACGAGATGCGCCACAGTCTGGCGTTCGCCGCCAGCCTCACCAACCTGCTCGCCGTACCGGCGTCGGTGGCGCTGGTGCTGCTGGCCCGGCCGATCACCGCCGTGTTGTTCCAACATGGCGCGTTCGGCGCGGACGAGGTCGAGCGCACCGCCAGCGCGCTGCAGGCGTACGCGCTCGGCCTGTGGGCCCTGTCGCTGGTGCGCATCATGGCGCCGGCCTTCTACGCCCTCGGCGACGTGCGCACCCCCGTACTCGCCGCCGGGGCGGCCTTCCTCGCCAACGGCGTGGCCAGCCTGGCGCTGGTCGGGCGACTGCCGAATGCGGACGGATCGGCGTTCGCCGCGGCGATCGGGCGCGCGGCCGACACGATGGCGGTGGCCGACCTCGGTCCGACCGGGCTGGCGTTGGCCGCGTCGCTGGCGGTGACCGTCAACCTGGCCTGCCTGGTTGCGCCCCTGGCGCGCCGCCTCGGCGGCCTCGAGCTGGCGGCGGTCGGCGTGTCGCTGTGGCGCAGCCTGCTGGCGTCGATGCCGATGGGGGTGCTCGTCTACGCCGCGGCGCAACGGGTCGACTGGACTGCCGCCGGCGGGACGGGGCTGAAGATCGTCTGGCTCGCGGCGATCGTCGCGGCCGGGTTGGTGGCGTTCGCGGGCACGGCGATCGCCGTCGGCGCGCCGGAGGTCGAGCGGCTGCGGCGGGCGCTGCGAGAGCGCAGGGCGGCGCGGGAGTAGGGCGAAACGAAGAGCGGGCGGGCCGCCCGCGCTCCCAGCCCGAGCACCCTGCTCTTTGCGAGACGGTCAACCCCGGCTCGCGACTGGGGTCGGGCGTTGCTTGGAAGCCGCGGCGCTGACGCGGGGAGCGCGGGCGGCCCGCCCGCTCTTTGGTGGGGAGGGGGTGCCGAGAATGCGCGCGGCGTTACCC
>JBOHWA010000494.1:0-4739 GCA_050735855.1 Binatia bacterium | reverse complement strand
AGTGCGGCGCCGGCTGGGTGCCCTACTTCCTCGAGCAGATGGACGACCGCTACTGGCGCAACCGCAGCTGGGCGAAGAGCAAGCTCAAGCACCAGCCCAGCGAGTACTTCAAGCGCAACTGGATGGCGACGTTCATGATCGATCACTACGGCGTCGCCAACCGCTATTCGGTCGGCGTGAACAACATGATGTGGTCGACCGACTACCCGCACCACGGCGCCGACTGGCCGTACTCGCGCAAGGTGATCGACGAGCAGTTCCACGGCGTGCCGGTCGAGGAGCGCGAGCGCATGCTGTCGCGCAACTGCGTCGAGCTGTACGGCCTGGACAAGTAGCAGCCGACCAGACCAACAACGGATTCAACGGATTGAACGGATCTTTGCGGACGCAGTCTCAGAAATCCGCTCAATCCGTTCAATCCGTTGTTCGATCTCAGGTTTGGGTGAGGCTGTCCGTTCCATCCGTTGCTCGGTCTGGCGATGAGGGGCTGCGCAGCCGCCCGATGCACTCGCCGAGACGCAGCGCGCTGCCGGGCGCCTGCACGTCGAGGTCGATCAGGCCCGGCGCGGCGATCATGACGATGGTCGAACCGAACTCGAAGCGCCCCCACTCCTCGCCCTTCGCCAGCCGGATGTCGCGCGCGCTGTAGTCGCGCGCTTCGGCACCGACCCCAGGGCGGTTGGTGGTCAGGTCGTCGAAGGTCACCCGCACCTTGCCGACCATGGTGGCGCCGACGGCGACCAGACAGAGATCGATGCCGGCCCCGCGCACCGACAGGAAGGCGCACAGGCGCTCGTTGCGGGCGAACAGGCCCTCGATGCCTTCGACCCCGATGCGGTTCACCGGCCACAGCGCGCCGGGCAGGTAGGTGGCGCGCAGCACGCGCGCGGCGCACGGGCTGTGAAAGCGATGGTAGTCGCGCGGCGAGAGGTAGAACGTGGCGCTGACGCCGCCCTCGAAGCGCGCCGCCGCCGCCGCGTCGCCGAGCAGCGCCGCCAGCGAGTACGAGCGGCCCTTGACCTGCAACAGCGTCCCCCCCGTGACCCCCCCGGAGGCCCCCCAGGTGCCGTCGCACGGCGCCACCACCGCATCGGCGGCCGGATCGATCGGGCGCGCCCCGTCGACCAGCGCGCGGGTGAAGAAGTCCTGCAGCGTGCGGAACGACGTCAGCGGATCGCGCACCTCGTCGAAGTTCACCCCCACCGCGCGCCCGAAGGCGCGCACCTCCCAGGCCTGCCAGGCCGGCGGCAGCGGGAGGGCCACGGCGCGGCCCGCCAGACGCGACAGCCAGTGCTTGGGCAGCGCGCGCAACGCGGCGAGCGCGAGTCGATGCGACGGGGAAGGCATGGGCGACCTCCCCTAGTATCCGCTGGCCGCGGCAGCCGCCAACGGCGGCAGATCAGTCGGCGCGTATCGTGTCGGTCTCGCTGTCGTAGGTGTACAGCTTGCCGGTGCCCTGGCTGGAGATCGACGTGATCGAGTAGCCGTCGGCCGTGCCCTCGGCCTTCAGCGTCACGGTGTCCGACACCACCATGCCCGGCACCGCCAGGACCGCCGGTCCGGTGGCGCTGAAGCTGGCGTAGGAATGGACGTTGGCGTAGTGCGCCTCCTGCGCCACCGCGGCATTGCCGATGTCATGCATGGCGCGCGCGTCGAAGGCCGCGGCGCGGTGCACGGTGTAGTGCTGCATCGCGATGGCCGCGAGCACCGCGATCACCGCGACGACGGTGATCAGCTCGATCAGCGTGAAGCCGGCCTGACCGGGTCGGCGGGGCTCGGCTGGGTCGTGACGGTCGGTGTATCGCATCGCGCAGTGGCTCCTTGCTCCGGACGTACCCAATCGCCATGCCAGGCAAGCGCGAGCCCCCCGGCGGCCTCGCATGGTGATTCGCGCCGCCGCGCCGCGCTCGCGCGAGCGGAATATGTCACCGCAATCGTCGCCCACGTGGCTCGCCTGGCCGCCGCCCCGGCCGCAGCGCACACCACCTCACGCACCGGCTTCGGCCGGACCGCCTTTGCCCAAGAAAGCCGAAGGCAATAACGGATTGCGCGGATTAATTTCTGAGCCCTACAGCGTGAAATCCGTTTAATCCGCGTAATCCGTTGTTGGCTTTTCTGAGTTCGAGGCAAAGTCGGCCAGACCGCCACCGCGCATTTCGCATGTGAACGACAGCTTTGTGACGATTGGCACAGAGTCCGCCTGCCGCGGACGGTGTCCCGGGGCCAGGGCCTCGGACTTGCGGCGCAGGGACAGCGTGGCACAGTCGTTGGGGGAGATGTTCGACATCCATTTTTTCGACCGTTTCGGCGAGGTGACTGTGCGCAAGCCAGAGGGCGGGATCCCGGTGCGGGGAGCGGCGGGGTTTACGCTGATCGAGCTGCTCGTCGTGGTGGCGATCATCGGCATCCTGTCGGCCATCGCCATCCCGCAGTTCCTCATCTATCGGCAGACGGCGCATGACGCGCGCGCCAAGTCCGATCTGCGCAACGGGGCCAACAGCGAGGAGGCCTATTTCCTCGTCAACGGCGACTACCTGTCCTGTTCCGACGCCGCCTGCGAGGCCGCACTGCCCGACTTCCGTCGATCGGACGGCGTGTCGATCACCATGACCGCCAGCAACGGTGCCCAGCCGACCTTCATCGGCGAGGCCACCGCCGCCGGCGGCTCGACGACCTTTCACTACGACAGCGCCGCCGGCGGCATGACGAACTGATCGCGCCGCCGCGCCCCCGCCCGGTTGCGTCGACTGCGCGCTTCGCCATACAGGAGCAGCGACGTCGACGGTGATGCGAAGTTCAGGCGGGGGGCCATGGTGGGGGCGCGCAGGCGCGCTGTGCGCCGGCATCGTGTTGGCCGGGTGCGCCGCCCACAGCAGCCCGGCGGGACCGTCGGCGGCGCCGTTCATCGTCACCTTCTGGTGCGCGCCGCCGCTGGCCGAGTTCGACGATGCGCGCGCCGCCGAGATCGCCGCGGCGGGCTTCACCACCGTCGGCGCGCCGTGCGAAGGGGGCTTCGATCCACAGCAGAACCAGCGCGCGCTGGCGACCGCGGCGCGCCACGGCCTGCGCCTGTGGGTGGCCGACCATCGCTATGGGCCGGGGGCGATCGAGAACCCGCTGTGGCAGGAGCTGATCGCCGACGCGGTGGCCGACTACGGCAGCGCGCCCGCCCTGGGCGGCTACTTCATCGTCGACGAGCCGCCGGCGACACAGTTCGAGGCGGTGGCCGCGGTCACCGCGGCCCTGCGCGCCGCCGACCCCGATCGGCTGGCCTACGTCAACCTGCTGCCCAGCTACATCCCGCCCGAGGCGCTCGGCGCCGCGTCATACGAGGACTATCTCGAGCGCTTCGTCGAGATAGTCCAGCCGACGCTGCTGAGCTACGACAACTACCCCTTCGGCAAGGAGAAGGACCGCTCCAGCTTCTTCACCAACCTGGAGACCGTGCGCGCCGTCGCGCTGCGCCACGGCCTGCCCTTCATGCTGATCGTCCTCGCCATGCCGCACGGGCCGTACCGCGACCCGACCGAGGCCGAGCTCGCCTGGCAGGTCTTCCACGCCCTCGCCTACGGCGCGCGCGGCATCTCGTACTTCGCCTACTGGACGCCGCCCTCCGACGAGGACTGGCAGAACCGCAACGGCCTGCTCGAAGACGGCCGCCCGACGCTGCACTACTTCCAGGCGGCACGCTTGAACCAGATCGTACGCGCGCTCGGCGCCGAGCTGACCGGCTTCCGCTCGCTGGCCGTGGCCGATGCGCTCGGCGAGGTGGCGGCGCCACTGCCGATCGGACCGCTCGAGGCGATCGACGGTGGGCCGGTGACCGCCGGCCTGTTCGGCGACGGCACCGGGCGCATCGCGGTGCTGCTGGTCAACCGCGACTACCGCTACGGCGTCACGGCGCAGGTCCGCCGCCGGCCCGGCGTCCCGCCCCCTGCCATCTTCGATCCCGCCACGCGCGCCTGGCGCTCGGCCGGCGACGCGCCGATCACCCTGGCGCCCGGCGACGCCCGCCTGCTGCGCTGGGAGGCCGAGAGCTGAGCATGGCCCGCCCCGCCGCCGCGCCCCGCCCGCCGCTCCCCGCGATGCTCGCCGTCGCCGTACTGGCCGCCACGGCGATGATCCCCACCTTCGCCATCGTCGTGCAGTTGGCGCAGGAGCGGCCGTGGGAGGCGGTGGCGACCGATCCGACGACGCGCTTCGAACGCCGCATGGCGCCGCTGCGCGCCGCCCTCGCCGGGACCGCCGAAGTCGGCTACCTGCCGCCCGCGGCGCGCACCGACATGGCCAGCGCGACGGTCCACCTCTACACGCTCACTTACGCCCTGGCGCCGACGGTGGTGCGCGGCGGGGCCGACGGGCCGCTGGTGGTGGCCGACGAGGTGAAGGATCCGCGCACCCTGCCGCCCGAGCTCGAGGTGGTGCGCGATTTCGGCGACGGCCTCTTCCTGCTGCGGCGGCGCGCGCAATGATCGCCTGGCTGCTCGCCGGGCTCGCCCTGCCGATCGCCGCCGCGTGGCTGTTGCTGGGCGCGATGGCGGCGCCCGCCGAGACGGTCGACGGCGAGCGAGGGGATGGAGCGTCGCGCTGCGGCGAGGCGGCGCTGCGCGCCGGCCTGGCCATCGGCCTCGGGCTCGGTGTCGCCGCCTGCCTCGCGACGTTGGTCGTTCTCGCCGGTGGCGGCCGCGCCGCGGTCATCGCCGCCGACCTCGCCGTCGGCCTCGCGGCCGGCCTCGCCG
>JBOHWA010000493.1:0-3398 GCA_050735855.1 Binatia bacterium | reverse complement strand
GCCTACGCCCGGCCGCGCCACTTCCCGTGGGCGGATCTGCTGCGCCGGATCTTCGCCATCGACGTGCTCGCCTGCCCGGACTGCGGCGGCCGTCTGCGCCTGCTGGCGACGATCGCGGACCACCGGGTGATCGCGGCGATCCTGGTGCACCTCGGTCTGCCGGTGGATCCGCCGCACCCAGCGCCGGCGCGTTCCACCGCGTGGCTCCCGGGCGTGCACCCCGAGCCTTCCGGCCACGACGACCCCGGCGACCAGCGGTCTGACTGATCGAGTCCCCCATCCCAGGCTTACGTACCTGAAGCAGCTCGGCGCCGTCGCCCACTGGCACCGCATCGTCACGCAGTGCGTCGACGACGCCAGCTGACGCCGTTCAGGCGTACGACGGATCGATCGCGACGCCGGTCCGCCGCTGCCAGTCGGCCAGCTCGCCGGCCACTTCGGGCTCGAAGGAGTCGGACAGGTAGACGATGACGCCGTTGGCGCAGCGCACGGTCGAGCGGCCGCGCAGCACGAAGGGCGGCAGGCCTTCCTTGGTGTAGGTGACCTGCCAGCCGACGCGGAGCTCGGCACCGTCGACCTCCGGACCGCTGGTCACCGCGATGTCGCGCGCGGTGAACCTGCGGTCGAAATTGTCGAGCGACTTCTTCATACCGGTGAAGATCGCCGTCGGGCCGACCAGCGTGCAGCCGAACGAGCCCCGCACGTCGTAGATCGCGTCATCGGCGAAATGCGCCCGCAGGCGCGACCAGTCGTCGTCGGCGTAGGTCCGTTCGAAGTCGCCGGCATACGCCATGAACTGCTGGAGGGTGTCCATACGCCGTCTCTACTGCGCCGCCCGCGCCTGGGGAAGAGCTGCTCAGTCCGACGGTGGCTAGACGAAGGTCGGGATGTCGGCGCCGAAGAGCAGCTGGCCGGCGGTCTGCAGCGTGCGGCGTTGGCCGACGAAGTGGGCGGCGATGGTCGCCAGGTCGCGGCGGCGGCGGTCGAACGGCGAGCTCGCGTAGATGGCGCTGGTGCCGGCCGCTTCGCAGACGATCTCGGCGACCTGCTGCGCCGTCTGGATCGCGTGCACGCTCATCAGGGCGATGCCGGCGCGCATATCGCGCGTCGGCTCGTCGCCGCGGCCGAGCGCCTCCCAGAGCACGCCGAGGCGGTCGTTCTGATAGGCGCGGGCGGCGCCGAGGCGCGCGGTGGCGTCGCCGACGGCGACCTGGACGCGGTACTCGTCCTTGAGCAGCTGCATCGCCGGCATGCTGACCTTGTGCAGCGCCAGGCGGCAGAGATCGTCGAGCATGCGGCGCGCGCAGCCCAGCGCCACGGCGGGCAGGTTGGTGAAGAAGAAGCCGTGGTAGCGGTACAGCGGCTCGGGGCGCTGGCCGGCCTGGAACGGGTGAAAGGCGTGCGCGGCCGGCACCAGCACGTCGGTGACCGCGTAGTCGTTGCTGCCGCTGCCGGCCAGGCCGGTGGTGTACCAGGTGTCGTGGATCTCGACCTGGTCGCGCGGCAGCCAGACGACGCGGAACTCGGGGATCTGGCCGCCGTTGAAGACCGGCGCGCCGTCCTCGAGCAGCATGCAGCCACCGATCAAGCGGTCGGCGTGCAGGCAACCGCTGCCGAACTGCCAGCGCCCGCTGACCCGATAGCCGCCGTCCGCCTTGTGCGCCTGGCCGACCGGCGCCAGCCAGCCGGCGGTGAGCAGGTCGAGGTGCGGATAGAGCTCGCGCGCGGTCTGTTCATCGACGCGGGCGGCATAGTGCCCGCTGTCGGAGCAGATCATCGCCACCCAGGCCACCGACGCGTCGTGATAGGCGAGCGTTTCCATCAGCACGCACTGCGCCAGCGGATCCATCTCGGGCCCGCCCCAGGCGCGCGGGAACGCGATGCGGAAGATGCCGGCCCGCCGCATCGACTCGATCAGCGCGTCCGGCAGGCGGCGCTCGCGCGCGATGGCATCGGCGGCGGCTTCGATCTCCGGACCGAGGGCGCGCGCGTTGGCGAGGATCGCGGTGCTGTCGAGCTCAGTGGGAGCGTTGGTGGTCATAGCCTCTCCTGCGGTGCATCGTTGTCAGGCAGGCGACGGCGCCGCGCCAGCCGGCTCAGGGCGCGAGGGGCGCGAGGGCCAGCGGCGCGGCGCCGGGTTCGACCCGAAACGCGGCGTGCACCGGCGCCCCGCCGACGGTCCATTCGGCGACGTGTTCGCCATACGTCGCGGTGAGCTCGACGACGCCGTCGGCGTCGGCGACCGCGTCGACGTCGGTGCGCCAGCGGTCGTTGAGCAGCGACAGCACCGCGGCGCCGTGGCGGGTGATGACGCGGTCATTGTCCCACAGGCCGACGTCGAACTCGTCGCGCCCGGCGACCTTGTTCCACGGCCCCCAGAAGACGATCTGCTCGACCGCCGGGTGGCCCCACCACAGGCGCAGCAGGCCTTCGGCGTGGGCCGCGCGCAGCGCCGGATCCTGCGGCGCGATGAAGTTGGTCTCGGTGATGTGAATCGGCAGGCCGGCCTCGGCCAGCGTGTCGAGCGCGACGGCGTACTGGTCGATGGGCGTGTAGACGTTCAGGTCGACCGGTTGGCCGAAGAACGCCGCCGCCGGTGTGAAGTGCGCCTGCTGCCCGATGGCGTGCACCGGCACGCCATCGGCGAGCAGCGCCAGCACGCGGTCGCGCACGTTGGCCGCGGTCGGGTTGGCGAAGCCGGTGAAGACCTCGACGATCCACTCGTTGAAGACCAGCTGCGCGTTCGGATCGGCTTCGTGCGCCCAGCGGAACACGTCGCCGACGATGCCGGGGCCGAGGCGCTGGATGAACCACTGGCCGAGCGGCTGCAGGGTTTCGTTGGTGTTGGAACCGATGACGAAGTGATGGATCGGCAGGCCCATCTGCTTCGCGGCATAACCTGCATAGACATTGCCGAAATTGCCGGTCGGCACGGCGAAGGCAACCGGCCGCTCGGGTGCCCCGAGCTTCAGGGCCGCCCAGAAGTAGTAGACGATCTGCGCCATGACGCGGGCGAAATTGATCGAATTCACTGCGGTCAGCGCATGACGGTCGCGGAAGGCGAGATCGTTGAAGCACGCCTTGGCAAGGTCCTGGCAATCGTCGAACGTGCCGCTGATGGCGACGTTGTGGACGTTGGGCGCCAGCACCGTCGTCATCTGGCGGCGCTGCACCTCGCTCACCCGGCCATGCGGATAGAGCATGAAGATGTCGATCGACTTGCGGTCGCGCACCGCCTCGATCGCCGCCGAGCCGGTGTCGCCCGAGGTCGCGCCGACGATGGTGGCATGCTGGCCACGCTGGAGCAGCGTGTGATCGAGCATCAGGCCGAGGAGCTGCAGCGCCACGTCCTTGAAAGCGAGCGTCGGCCCATGGAACAGCTCGAGCAGGTGCAGGCC
>JBOHWA010000492.1:0-4764 GCA_050735855.1 Binatia bacterium | reverse complement strand
TCCCGGCGCCGGCCGCGACCGGTGTGTCGACGGGGCCGGGGGCGCTCTCCGCGTAGCGTCCCCCGGCCCCGAGCTCGAACGAGCGCCGCCCGCGCGACGGCGGCAGGTCGTAGTCGGCAGGCCGGTACACCGTCGTCGTCGCGGTGTCGTCCTCGTGCGCGTGCACCCACCGGCGCTGCAGGAGCTTCTTCGACAGGGCCATGCGCTCAGGTGACGATCGTCTTGCGGGGCCCGGACAGCGTGGCGCGCATGCGCGCGACCTGGCGCGCGGTGAACATGAACATGGCGGCGTCGTCGACGTAGTCCATATAGTTCATGAACATGTCGCCATTCGGCGCGTTGCCGCAACTGACCTGCGGGAAGCTCGGCTTGCCGTAGTTGGGACCGGCGCAGTTGGGCGTGTCGCCGGCCAGGTCGCTGCCGCTGCAATCTTCCGTATCGCCCCAGATGTGGCGCAGGTTCAGCCAGTGGCCGATCTCGTGCGTCGCGGTGCGGCCGAGGTTGAACGGCGCCTTGGCGGTGCCGTTGGTGCCGAAGGCGGTGTGGGTGATGACGACGCCGTCGGTCTTCGCCGGGCCGCCGGGGAACTGCGCGTAGCCGAGCAGCCCGCCGCTCAGCTTGCAGACCCAGATGTTGAGATACTCCTTGGTGTTCCACGCCGCGACGCCGCCGCTGCCGACGGCCTTGACGGAGTCGTCGAAGCCGAACGACGCCTTTTTCGTTGCGGTGCGCGTGATGCCGGTCGTCACCTTGCCCTTGGGGTCCCGGGTCGCCAGCTTGAAGAGGACCTTGGCGTCGGTCACCAACCCCTTCCAGGCCGCCGGCACCTTGCTCTTGTCCGGGTTCGTGGCGCGGAAGTCGCGGTTGAGGACCGCCAACTGGCTCTTGATCTGTGTCGCGGAGATGTTCTCCGCCGCCTGCTTGTAGACGACGTGCACGACCACCGGGATGGTCACCAGCTTCGGCGCGGCCTCGAGCGCGAACATCATCTTCTGCTCGGTCGCATGCTCGAGCGCGTGCATCTTCTGGCGCAGGCCGGGATGCGCCTCCAACAGGCTCTGATAGGCGATCATCGTTCCGCATTGTCGCCGCGGCTTTGCCATCTCGATTCCTCCCTCGTTCCGGTTGGGGCCGTCGGACCGTCGCAGCGGTCGCCGGCGGCTCGGTGAGTCGCCATCGGACACGTCCTACGCCGCCGGTCGTAACACCGGGCGCCGAAACCCGACTAGCCGGGATTTTCCCGCACAGGGTTTCCACTACATCGGCGTTCCACCCGGAGGCTCGGCGGGCGCCTCGCCCTCCCGGCGATGCGATCGCCGGAGTGTAGGGAATCCCCCAATTGTCAGGCCCTGCCGGCGGTGAAAGAAGGCAGGAGCCCAACGGAGGACGGACGGATGAAAATCGAGCTCGAGGTCAACAACAGCGCGAGTCCCAGCGCGCGCTACGTCTCCTGGACTCCCTCGCCCCTGCGGCTGCGCGTCACCGATCCGACCGGCGCCCCGGCGCCGATCGTTGCCGTCCATCTCACCAGCGTCTCGGTGGCCAGCGCGGGCGCGGTCGTCTTCCGCCTCACCGACAGCGGCGCCTTCGGCAACAGCGTGATCGTGCCGGTGCCCACCAACGGTGCCACGGTGCGGGTGTTCGTCGCCGGCAAGTTCGGGCGCCCCAGCGTCAACGACGGCGACGTGCAGATCGAGGCGCGCGTGCTCACCACGCTGGTCGGTGCGGTGCCGGTGATGGTGCGCGTGCGCAAGAACGCCAACACGCTGACCGCGGGCGAGCGCGACCGCCTGGTGTCGGCGTTCGCGCAGCTCAACAATCAGGGCGCCGGGCGCTTCACCGACTTCCGCGACATGCACACCAACGCCAGCTCGCCGCAGGCGCATGGCGCGGCGGGCTTTCTGCCCTGGCACCGCGCCTACCTGCTCGATCTCGAGCGTGAGCTGCAGGCCATCGACGCGAGCGTGTCGCTGCCGTACTGGCGCTTCGACCAGGCGGCCCCCAACATCTTCACACTGGAGTTCCTCGGCGTCTCCGACCCGCTCGGCACCGTCCAGTTCGCGCCGACCAACCCGCTGCAGTTCTGGCGCACCGACGGCATCCAGGGCATCAATCGCCGCCCCTTCTTCAGCCCCGCGGTCAAGCCGCCCGGCCTGCTCACCGAGGCCGACACGCTGGCCCTCGGCAGCCAATACGCGGCCTTCCGCGTCTTGGAGGGCAACCCGCACGCGTCGGCGCACACCAGCTTCGGCGGGTCCATCTCCAGCATCCACACCGCGGCGCGCGATCCGCTGTTCTTCCTGCTGCACTGCAACGTCGACCGCCTCTGGGCGAAGTGGCAGCGACTGCTGGGCCGCTTCGATGCGGCGCAGGCGTCTGCATATGACAGCAACCCCGGCAACCCGATCGGCCACAACCTGCCCGACACCATGTGGCCGTGGAACGGCATCACCGGCGGCGCGCGCCCGCCGACAGCGCCCGGCGGCGCGATGGCCGCGTCGCCGTGTGTCGCTGCGCCAGGGCCGCAGCCGCGCGTGCGCAGCAGCCTGGACTACCAGGGGGTGGTCAACGCGGTGGCGCGGATGGGCTTCGACTACGACGATGTGCGATTCGCCTGACGCGCGTCGCACGGGGAGAGCGGACACATGAAACGCAAAGCGGCCAAGAGAGCGAAGTCGGCGCCGACGGTAAAGCCGGCGGCTCGTCGCGCGCTGGCGATTGCGACCAACGCGCGCAAACCGGTCAAGCAACGCGTCGCGGCGATGAAGGCCGCGCCGCTGACGGTGTGCGACAGCGACCAGAGCCTGCAGGCGATGCTGACCGTCCTGCGCGATGTCGACGAGCCGGTCAAGGTGCGGCTCGCCGCGCTGCAATCGCTGCAGGCGGCGAGCTTCAGCGTCGTCGCCTTCGAATCCTGCCGCCACGACTACATCGCCGCCCTGCGCGCGGTGGCGGTGGACGCGGACGCGGAACTGCGCCAGCGCGCGCTCGGCCTGCTGGCGCGGCAGAAGGATCGCTTCGCCCAGAAGAAGCTGCTCGACGGCCTGCAGCACCCCGACAAGGCGCTGGTCCCGCCCGAGAAGGCGCTGCAGCTGCTCAGCTATGATCTCCACGCGGAAGCCTACGCGGCCGCGCGCGCCATCGTCAGCAAGCCGCCCAACGACACCGCCCGGCGCGAGGCCCTGCGCCTGCTGGCGGCCGATGCCGCCTCCGCCCCGCTGTTCGAGAAGATCCTGCGCGACAAGGACGAGCTGGCCGAGATCCGCCAGATTTCGGCCGCCGCGCTGCAGTCGCTCAAGCCGGCACGATTGCAGAAGCACGCGCGCGAGATGCTGCTCGACGCGTCCGAGTACGAGGAGATCCAGGCGACGAGCCTGACCGCGTTGACGCAGTTCGGCGACGCGGCGGCGATGGCCGGCGACGCGCCGCTGCTGAAGAGCGTCGACAGGCTGAGCGGCAAGGCGTCGACCAGGGTGAAGCAGAACGCGCGCCGCTTCCTCAGCCGCTACGACCGCTAGAGCGGTGGCGCAGCATGCAGGACGCGGCACCGACCGGGGCGGACGACGGGCTGCCCTTTCCGGCCCTGGTCGAGGCGCTCGCCGCCGATCCTGAGCGCCGCGAGCGTCTGACCGAGCTGCTGCGCGAGGATCACCCGCTCTACGACCAGCGCGGCGCCGCGGCGATCGTGCACATGCGCGGCTGGGTGCTGCTCGCGCTGGCGCGCACCGGCGTGTCGGACGGCGCGCTGCTCTTCGTGCTCGAGGAGCTCGATACGGGCGTCGACGCGTACCTGGTCGCGGCGGCCGCGCGCGCGCTGCGCTCGTATCCACAGCCCAGCGCAGCGCTGGCGCCGTTCGTGGCGCGGGCGCTCAACACCATGCGCTATCACGACGATCCGGTGTCCTTCGAGCGCTATGGCGACGACGCGGTCGCCAGCGGCGGGACGAGCCCGATGCGCGAGGTGCTCGCCACGTTGGCCTGGCTCGGTCCGCACGCCCGCGCTGCCCTGCCGGCCGTCGAGGCGCTGGGCGCGCACCGCGGCGGGCTCTCCAGGGCGCTGCAGGCGGACGTCGACCGGGCCCTCGGCGCCATCCGCGCTGCCGCGCGCCACGCCGCACCCGGCGCCGAGGCCTGTTGTGCGCTGCCCGGCGGCCTGCGCCGCACCTGGTCGTGGGCGCGCGGGGCGCGCCGCAACGGCGCGGCGATCGAGTCGATGATGTTCGAGGATCACGCCGGCGAGATGGTCACGTTCAAGCAGGTCTTCGCCGGGCACCCCTCGATCGTCGTGTTCTTCTTCACGCGCTGCGACAACCCGCTGAAGTGCTCGTTGACGATCACCAAGCTGGCCCGGGTGCAGGCGCTGCTCGCGGCGCGCGGGCTGGCGGCGCGGATCCACACGGCGGCGATCACGTACGATCCGGCCTTCGATCTGCCCGACCGGCTGCGCGGCTATGGGCAGCACCGCGGCGTGCGTCTGGACGCCGGCCATCGGATGCTGCGCGCCGTCGACGGCGTCGACGGCCTGCGCCGCCACTTCGGGCTCGGGGTCAACTTCATCGCGTCGCTGGTCAATCGGCACCGCATCGAGGTCTACCTCCTCGACGCCGCCGGCCGGACCGCGGTGTCGTTCGAGCGCCTCCACTGGGACGAGCAGGAGGTCGTCGAGCGCGCCGTCGAGCTGCTGGCGGAGACGCGCGACGCGTCCGCGTCGGAGGCCGCCCCGCCGCCCGCCGCGCCGTCGGGCCGCAGCGCGGTCCCCTCGGC
>JBOHWA010000491.1:0-4578 GCA_050735855.1 Binatia bacterium | reverse complement strand
GCGCGCCGGACGCGACCGGGCTCGCCGCCGCGGCGCCACCGGTGACGTACCAGCCCCGTTCGCGCATGCACTCGACGAACCCTGGGTCACCGGCGCTGGCGCGACAGGCGCGCTCGTCGGCGGCCATGGTGTCGGGCGACGCGCCAGCCTTGAACGAGAACGTGGCGCAGCCGGAGAACGCCGCGAGACCTGCCGCGAGAATCGCCGCGGACCACCATCGCTTCATTGAAACACTCCTTCGTGGACCACGACGTCGACGATCGCATCGACCCCCGTGCCGTCGCGCAGCTTGGGACACATAGGCTGCATCGGCCTATACCGTCAGGTAGCGGCGCACCAGAGCGTCATCCAGGTCGGCCATCGCCCCATTCGCGACGGCGCGGCCCTTGTCGAGGACGTAGAAGCGGTCGGCGACACGGCGGGCGAGCGGCAACTTCTGTTCGACCAGGATCACGGTCATGCCGAGCTCGCGGTTCAGCCGATTGATGGTATCGCCGATCTCGTGGACGATGTTGGGCTGGATGCCTTCGGTGGGTTCGTCGAGGATCAGCAGTCGCGGTTCGAGGATGAGTGCCCGGCCGATGGCGAGTTGCTGTTGCTGGCCGCCGGAGAGGTCGCCGCCGCGCCGGCGCAGCATCTGGCGCAACACCGGGAAGATCTCGAACACCCGCTGGTAGGCCCGCCGGCCGCTCTCGCCGCGGTTGACGGCGAGGCCGAGGCGCAGATTCTCGTCGACGGTCAGGCGCGGAAAGATCTCGCGCCCCTGCGGCACGTAGCCGATCGCCAGCCGGGCGCGCGCCTCGGCGGGTTGAGCCGAGAGCAGCGCGCCGTCGAAGCGGATCTCGCCGCTCTGCAGCGGCAACAGGCCCATGATGCACTTGAGGGTGGTCGTCTTGCCGACGCCGTTGCGACCCATCAGGCAGGTGCACGACCCCTGCGGTACGTCGAGGGCGAGGTCCCACAGGGTGTGGCTCTCGCCGTAGAACTGGTTCACTCCGTGGACGCTCAGCATCATGCCCCGAGGTAGACTTCGATGACGCTGGGATTGTTCTGGACGCTGTTCATGTCCCCTTCGGCGAGCACGCGGCCCTCGTGCAGCACGGTCACCTTGCGCGCGATCGAACGGACGAACTCCATGTCGTGCTCGACGACGACGACCGAGCGCTCGCCGGCCAGCGACACGAGAAGCTCGGCCGTGCGTTCGGTCTCCTGGTGGGTCATGCCCGCCACCGGCTCGTCGACCAGCATGAGCTGCGGCTCCTGCACCAGCAGCATGCCGATTTCGAGCCACTGCTTCTGGCCGTGCGACAGCGCCCCGGCGTGCAGGTGCCGGCAGTCGATCAGGCCGATCGTGGAGAGTACCGCGTCGATCTGGTCGCGCTGCTCGCCGCTCAGGCGCGCGACCAGTGTCGCCCAGACGCCGCGGTCGGCGCGCAGCGCGAGCTCCAGATTGACCAGAACGGGCAGCTGCTCGAACACCGTCGGCTTCTGAAACTTGCGCCCGATACCGGCCTTGACGATCTCGGGCTCGCTCAGGCTGAGCAGGTCGGTGTTGCGGTCGAAGAAGGCCTGCCCCGCGTCCGGACGGGTCTTGCCGGTGACGACGTCCATCATCGTGCTCTTGCCGGCGCCGTTGGGACCGATGATACAGCGCAGCTCGCCGTGCGAGATGTAGAGGCTGAGCTCGTTCAGGGCGCGGAACCCGTCGAAGCTCACGGTGATGCCGTCGAGATAGAGGATCGAAGTATGTCGCGCCTCGGCGGTCGTCTGGTCGCCGGCGTCGAAGGGGCCTGGGTCGGCGGGGGTGCCAGTGACCGGCATGATGGCGCCGTTCATTTCGCCCACGACGGCCGGCGCATGCCGACGATGCCGCGCGGGAAGAAGAGCGTGGCCAGCACGAATAGCGCGCCGAGCAGGAACAGCCACGCTTCCGGCATCAGCCCGGTGAACTGGGTCTTGGCGAAGTTGACCAGCACGGCGCCGAGAATGGCGCCGTAGAGCGAGTTGCGCCCGCCGATGGCGACCCAGATGACGATCTCGATCGAGGCCAGCGGCGCGAACTCGCTCGGGTTGATGATGCCCACCTGCGGCACGTAGAGGGCGCCGGCGATGCCGGCGAGGATCGCCGAGACGACGAAGATCCACAGCTTGAAGTCCTCGACGCGATAGCCGAGCGAGCGGACGCGATTCTCCGCGTCTCGAATGGCGACCACGATGCGCCCGTAGCGCGACAGGGTGATCGCACGGCTGATGACGTAGGTGAGGCCGAGCACCGTGGCGCTGATCGCGACGAGCCCGACGCGCGTCGCGTCCGCGTGCAGGTCGAAGCCGACGATCTCCTTGAAGTCGGTGAGGCCGTTGTTCCCACCGAAGCCCATGTCGTTGCGGAAGAACGACAGCAGCAGCGCGTAGGTGAGCGCCTGGGTGATGATCGAGAGGTACACCCCGGTGACGCGCGAGCGGAAGGCGAACCAGCCGAACACCAGCGCCAGCAGCGCCGGGACCAGCACGACCATCACCATGGCGAAGGGGAAGCTCGAGAAGCCCCACCAGTACCAGGGCAGCTCGGGCCAGTTGAGGAAGACCATGAAGTCGGGCAGCAGGGCGTTGCCGTAGACGCCGCGATCGCCGATCTGCCGCATGAGGTACATGCCCATCGCGTAGCCGCCGAGCGCGAAGAAGGCGCCGTGCCCGAGGCTGAGGATGCCGCAGTAGCCCCACACCAGGTCGACCGCGAGCGCCAGGATCGCGTAGCAGAGGTACTTGCCGAGCAGTGTCACGCTGTAGGTCGACAGGTGCAGCGCCGAGTCCGGCGGCACCAACAGGTTCAACGGCGCGACGGCGATGACGAGCAGCGCGAGAAGGCCGCCGACGACCAGATCGGCCGGTCGCCGACGGGCCCAGAGAGCGCGCAGCATGGCGCGATCAGGCCTCGGCCGCCCGGCCGCGCTGCGGGAACAGGCCGCGCGGCCGCCGCTGGATGAAGAGGATGATGAACACCAGGACGAAGATCTTGGCCAGCACGGCGCCGGCAAACGGTTCGAGGAACTTGTTGGCGATGCCGAGCGAGAGGCCGCCGACCAAGGTTCCCCAGAGATTGCCGACGCCGCCGAACACCACCACCATGAAGGAGTCGACGATCTGGCTCTGGCCGAGATTGGGTCCGACGTTGGTGAGCTGGCTCAACGCCACCCCGGCGAGGCCGGCGACCCCGGAGCCGAGGCCGAACGTCATGGCATCGACCCAGCCCGCGCGCACGCCCATCGCGCGCGCCATGCCGCGGTTCTGCGCCACGGCGCGGACCTGCAGCCCGAGCGACGTGAAGCGCAGCAGCGCCACCAGGGCGAGGAACACGGCCAGGCTGAAGACGATGATGTACAGCCGGTTGTAGTTGATCGAGAGCGCGTCGTTGATGACCATCTGTCCGCTCATCCAGTCGGGCGTCGAGACCGCGCGGTTGAGCGGCGAGAAGATCGAGCGCACCGCCTGCTGCAAAATCAGGCTCACGCCGAAGGTTGCCAGCAAGGTCTCGAGCGGGCGCCCGTAGAGAAAGCTGACGACGCCGCGCTCGATCGCGATGCCGGCCAGGGCGGCGACCACGAACGCCACCGGGACGGCCACCAGCAGGGAGATCTCGAGATGGTTGGGCAGCGCCTGTTGCACGACCCAGGTGGCATAGGCGCCGAGCATGATCAGCTCGCCGTGCGCCATGTTGATCACCCCCATCACGCCGAACGTGATCGCCAGGCCGGTCGCCGCCAGCACCAGCACCGAGCCCAGGCTGAGGCCGAAGAAGAGCGTCTCGATCAGGCCGTACACCGTGCGCTGCTGCTCGATATGCTCGACGGCATCCGTGGCGGCCTGGCGCAGTTCTTCGTCTGGCTCCACCGGCACGCCGTCGGCGCCGCTCGCCAGCAGTGCGACCAGGCGCGTGTAGGCTTCGGCATGCATGCTGCCCGCCAGGATGTCGATCGCGGCGCGCCGGCGCTCGCGTTCCGGCGACTGCAGATCGGCCAACGCCAGGGCGGTCTGCAGCGTCGCCTGCATATGCGCGTCGCCCTCGGCCGCCAGCGCCTCGCGCAGCAGTGCGACCGTCGGGTCATCCCGTGAGCCCATGAGCGAATCGACCGCCGCCAGCCGCACGGCGACGTCCGGGTCGCGCAGGCTCAATCGTCCGACGGCGGCGCGCAGCGTGGTGCGCATCTGGTTGTTGATGATGATCTTCTTGAGATCCGCCGTGTCCGCCGCACCGAGGACGGCCCCGGTGCGCGCGTCGACGGCGCCGTCATCGGAGACGATGACGAGCGTGTCGGTCGAGCGGCTGACATAGAGCCGGCCGTCCTGCAGCGCGCTCAGCGCGGCGCGCCCCTGCGGCACGCCGCTGTCGACGATCTGGGCGATGGCCGCCGACTTCGCCTGCAGGTTCGCGCTCTTCAGTCCGTCGAGTCCGGTGCCGAACAATGCCTCGTCGGCGCGGCCTGGACCCGCCGTGCCGACGATCGCCAGGGCGCCTGCCAGGGCGATCATTGCGGATGAGAATCGCATGCCCAACAGCCCCACTCCTGAGCCGAGTAATCC
>JBOHWA010000490.1:0-6356 GCA_050735855.1 Binatia bacterium | reverse complement strand
GGCGGTGGGTGCTGCCGGCGCTGCGCGCCGCGGCGCTGGTGCTGCTGGTGGCGGCGCTCGCCCGGCCGCAGCTCGGCAAGGCGGCGGCGCAGGTGTTCAGCGAAGGCATCGACATCATGCTGGCGGTCGACGTGTCGGGCAGCATGCTGGCCGAGGACTTCCAGCTCGACGGCATGCGCGCCAATCGCCTCGACGCGGTCAAGTCGGTGGTCAAGGAGTTCCTCGCCCAGCGCCCCGGCGATCGCGTCGGCCTGGTGCTGTTCGCCGGGCGGCCGTATACGCAGTCGCCACTGACCCTCGACCACGGCTGGTTGATGAAGAACCTCGACCGCGCCCAGACCGGTATGATCGAGGACGGCACCGCCGTCGGCTCGGCGCTGGCCACCGCGGTCAGCCGGTTGGAGGCCTCGGAGTCGAAGAGCAAGATCGTCATCCTGCTCACCGACGGGCAGAGCAACGCCGGCAAGGTGACACCGATGACAGCGGCGGAGAGCGCCAAGACGCTCGGCTATCGCGTCTACACCATCGGCGCCGGGACGCGTGGCTCGGCGCCGTATCCGCAGACCGACGCCTTTGGCCGCCGCGTCTACGTCAACATGCCGGTCGACGTCGACGAGGACACCCTGCGCCAGGTCGCCGAGACCACCGGCGGCCGCTTCTACCGCGCCACCGACACCGCCAGCCTGCGACAGATCTACGAGGAGATCGATCAGCTCGAGAAGAGCCCGCAGGAGGGCCTGCAGTATCTCGATTGGTACGAGCTCTACGTCTGGCTGGCGATCCCGGCGCTGCTGCTGCTCGCCGGCGAGGCGATCCTCGCCCAGACCTGGCTGCGGGTGCTGCCGTGATCTGGCGCGATCCCCTCTACTTCACGCTGCTCGCGGCGGTGCTGGTGCTCGGCGGCGCGCTGGTCGTGTTGCTGCGCCGGCGCGCGGCGCTGCTGCGGCAGTTCGCCGAGGCGGCGCTGGTCGCCCGCCTGACCCCCGACGTCGACGGCCGCTACCTGACGCGCCGCACGATCGTCCGCCTGGCGGCGCTGTCCCTGATCGTCGTCGCGCTCGCCGGGCCGAAGTGGGGCTTCCACTGGCAGGAGGTGCGGCGCGAAGGCATCGACCTCATCGTCGCACTCGACACCTCGCGCAGCATGCTGGCGACCGACGTCAAACCGAACCGGCTGGAGCGCGCCAAGTTCGCGATCATGGATCTGCTGCCGCTGCTGCAGGGCGATCGGGTCGGCCTGGTGCCGTTCGCCGGCACGGCGTTCCTCGAATGTCCGCTGACGCTCGACGCGGCCGCCTTCGAGCGCTCGCTGCGCGCCGTCGACGTCGGCATCATCCCGCGCGGCGGCACTTCTCTGGCGCGCGCCATCGACACCAGCCTCGAGGCGTTCGAGGCGCGCCAGGGAAAATACGAAGCGCTCATCCTGATCACCGACGGCGAGGACCATGAGGGCGACGTCAAGGAGGCCGCCGCGCGCGCCGCGGAGCGCGGCGTGAAGATCTTCACCGTCGGCATCGGCACCAGCGAGGGCGAGCTGCTGCCGGTCGGACAGAGCTTCGTCAAAGACCGCAGTGGGCAGGTGGTGAAGTCACGCCTCGCCGAGGACCCGCTGAAGGAGATCGCCGAGGCCAGCGGCGGCGCCTACGTCCGCGGCCTCGGCCCGAGCCTCGGCCTCGACGAGGTCTTTCGCGATCACATCGCGACGATGGAGCGGCGCGAGGTCGCCAGCGCCCTGGAGCGTCGCTACGAGGAGCGCTTCCAGATTCCGCTCGGGCTGGCGTTCCTCCTCCTGCTGCTCGAACAGCTGATGCCGCGCCGCCGCGCCGCGGCGCCGGTGGGGCTGGCGGCGGCCAAGGGCACGCGCAGTGCCGCGGCGCTGCTGCTCTGCCTGCTGCCGATGCTGGTCGGGTTCCTCGATCCGCCCGGCGACCTCGGCGCCGAGGGCAACGCGCTGTACGACGAAGGTCAGTTCGACGCCGCCGCCGGCAAGTACGGCGAGGCGCTGGTCGACATGCCGGCGTCGCCGCTGCTGCAGTTCAACCTCGCCGCGGCGCAGTACAAGCAGGGTAAGCTCGACGACGCGATCGTCTCGCTCACCAAGGTGGCGGCGACCGGGGACCCCGAGTGGGTGGCGCGCGCCACCTTCAACCTGGGCAACGCGCAGTACCGCGTCGGGGCCGCGGCCGAGCCGAGCGATCCGCAGGCGGCGATCCAGGCCTATGAGGAGGCCCTGGCGAGCTACAAGCGCAGCATGGTCGCCGACCAGACCGACCCCGATCCGAAGTTCAACCACGAGTTCGTCACCCGCAAGCTGGCCGATCTGAAGAAGCGCCTGGAAGAAGAGAAGCAGAAGCAGGAACAGGAAGAACAAGAGAAGCAGGAGCAGCAGGAGCCGCCGCCGCAGGACGAGCAACAGAAGGACCAGGAGCAGTCGGACGAGCAGCAGCAACAAGAGCAGCCGCCGCCGGACGAGCAGCAGCAGGGCGGTGAGGAGCAGCCGGATCAGCAACCGCAGGAGGACGCGCAGCAGCCGCCGCCTGAGGACCAGCCGCAGGAGGGTGAGCAGCAGCAGCCACAGCCGCAGCCCGAGGTGGCGCAGGAGCCTTCCGAACCGCAGGGTGGTAGCGCCGCGGCCGCCGGGGAAGGCGAGCCGTCCGACCCGGACCAGCAGGCCGCCCAGGCAGTGCTCGACACCGCACGCGGCGAGGAGCTGGGCCCGGAAGACCTCAAACGCCCCGCCGTCGCCGGCGTCGGCGAGCCGTCGCAGGATTGGTGACGGCATGTCGGCGGTGCCAATCGGTCGAGGCCCGACCCCCTCCCGAGCGTCGCGCGCACACCGAGGGTCCCTTCCCCCCTTGCGGGGGAAGGACAGGATGGGGGGAAGCTCGCGACAGGGCCGGCGTGGGGATACGAACCCACCCCCCATCCTGTCCTTCCCCCGCAGGGGGGGAAGGGACCTTGGGAGCAGCGCTGCGGCATCGATATGGGCGCTGGCTGACCCTGGCGTCGCTCGGCGAGTCCGCTTGGCGCGGCGGCGGTACCTTGCGACCGTGCTGGTCACCGTACTCGCCCTCACCGCGTGCCTGACCGCGCCCGCCTTCGCCGCCGCGCCGATCACCGTGACGGCGACGGTCGACAGCAATCAGGTGACCGTCGGGGTGCCGTTTGCGTTGACGATCACGATCGACGGCGAGCAGAACGCGCCGGTGCCGTCGCTCGACGGGTTGGATGGGTTCCGCGCCGACTACCTCGGGCCGTCGACCCAGGTGAGCTTCATCAATGGGCGGATGTCGGCGAGTGTCAGCCACCGCTTCCGAATGATCGCCGAGCGGGCCGGGCAGTTCTCCGTCGGGCCGGTGCGGGTGGCGTACGACGGGCGGGCGTACGAGTCGAACGTGGTGCCATTGACGGTCGCCGCCGCGGCTGCCGCGCCCGCCGCGCAGGGCGGGCGCGGGCAGGTCGTCGCGCCGGGTGGCGTGCAGGCGCTGCGGCTGGCGATCGAGCCGGCGATCCGCGACCCCTACGTCGGTCAGCGCGTCGACGTCACGCTGACGCTCTACGTCGGCAACATTCGCGTCCGCGAGATGAACTACCCGGTGTTCAATACCGACGGCGCGACGTTCGAGAAGTTCGGCCAGCCGGAGGAGAGCAACGAGGTGATCGACGGTCGCCGCTACCACACCGTGCGCCTGCGCACGACGATGACGCCGTTGCGCCCCGGGCCGATCGACCTGGACGCGACGATGACCGTCGCCGCCTCCGTCGACCGGCGCAGCGGCAATCAATTCTTCGACAGCGTCTTCGGCGGCGACGTCAAGCCGGTCGATGTGCCGGCGGACGCGGTGCCGATGACGGTGCGCCCATTGCCTGAGGCGGGGCGGCCGGCCGACTTCGCCGGCGCGGTCGGCAGCTTCGAGTTCACCATGAACGCGCAGCCCACCGAGCTCGACATCGGCGATCCGATCACGCTGCGGCTCGAGCTGAGCGGCAGTGGCAACCTGAGCGACCTGACGCCGCCGTCGGTGTCGGTCGACGACCGCTTCCGTCGCTACGACGCGCAACCGGTGAAGGGCGAGGACGGCGCCGGTCGGCGCGTCTTCGAGCAGGTGGTCATCCCCAAGGTTGCGGCGGTGCGCGAGCTGCCGGCCGTGCGCTTCAGTTTCTTCGATCCGGCGGCCGGCGCCTATCGCACCATCACGCGCGGACCCGTCCCGCTGACCGTGCGCGCCGTGGCAACGGGCCGCGCCGAGGTGCTCGACTCGCAGTCGCCGACGGCGCCCGCGGCGGGTCCGGCGCCGGCGTTGGGGCGCGACATCGTCTACATCAAGGATGCCCCCGGCACCTTCCAGCCGCGCGGCGATCGCCTCTATCAGCGCGGCTGGTTCCTCGCCTTGCAGGTGGTGCCGGTGGCGCTGTTCGCGGCGCTGGCGATCTACGTGCGCCGCCGCGATCGGCTGGCGGCCGATCCGCGCCGGCTGCGCTTCCGCCTGGCCGGTCGCGAGGTGCGCCGGGCGTTGGCCGAGCTGCAGTCGCAGGCGGCGGCCGAGCCGCGCTTTTACGACGCGCTGGCGGCGGCGATCGGCGCCTACCTGAGCGCCAAGCTCGATCTGCCGCCCGGCGCGGTGGAACGCGAGCGCGTCCTGGCGCGCCTCGGCGCCGACATCTGCCCGCCGGCGGTACACGAGAGCGTCACCGCGCTCTTCGCGCTGGTCGAGCGGGCCCGCTACGCGCCGGCCGGCGATGCCGATCGCAGCCAGGCGCTCACGCTCGCCCGCCAGATCGTCGACGGTCTCGAGCGCGCCCGCGGACTCGAGCGCCGCGCCGCGGCCGGCCTGCTGCTGGCGGTGGCCTGTGCCGCGGCGCTGTCGAGCGCGCGCGCCGAGGAGGCTGCCCCGCAGACCGCCTTCTTCCAGGGCAACCAGGCCTATGCCGATGGCCGCTATGGCGACGCGATCGCGGCCTACGAATCGGTGCGCGCCGCCGGGCAGGACAGCGGCGGGCTCGAGTTCAATCTCGGCAACGCGCTGTTCAAGGACGGCCAGCTGCCGCGCGCCATCGCCAGCTACGAGCGCGCCCACCGGCTGCTGCCGCGCGACCCGGACGTGGAATCGAACCTCGCCTACGCCCGCGAGCTGGCCAAACAGCCGGACGAGGCGGCGCCGATCTGGCAGCGGATCGCGTTCCCGTTCGCCTTCTCCGCCACCGGCAGCGAGCTGGCCGTGCTCGCCAGCCTGACCTGGTGGGGGTTCTGGCTGCTGCTCGCCGCGCGCCTGCTCGCGCCCGGCCTGCGCCCTGGGCTCAACCGCGCGGCCGCGATCTCTGCCGGGCTCTATCTCCTGCTCGCCGCCAGCCTGGGGCTGCGCCTGGCACAGGTCGAGCTGCGCGACGCGGTGATCGTCACCAGCGCGGCCGACGCGTCAGTGCGCTTCGAGCCGTCGATCACCGGGACGGAGCATTTCCCGGCCGCGCCCGGCACCGAGCTCGACGTCGCCGAAGCGCGCGATGGCTGGCTGCAGGTGCGCCGCGCCGACGGCCGCCGCGGCTGGATCGCCGCCGACGCGGTCGAGCCGCTGCAGTGAAGCCCTTCGACAAGCGCAGGGCGAACGGAACGTCGTCAGACGAAGCCCTCTAGTCGCGTGCGCACCGCGGGCCATTCGTCGGCGATGATGCTGTAGTACGCCGAGTGCCGGTTGCGGCCGTCCGGCATCACCATGTGGTTGCGGAAGATGCCTTCCTCGCTGGCGCCGAGGCGCAGGATGGCGGTGCGCGAGCGGCTGTTGAGCGAATCGGTTTTGAACTCGACGCGCAGCAGGCCGAGCGTCTCGAAGGCGTGGCGCAGCATGAGAAGCTTGGCTTCGCTGTTGAGCGGGCCGCGTTGCCGCGCCGGCGTGATCCAGGTGCCGCCGATCTCGACCCGGCGGTGCGCCGGCTCGTAGGCGAGATAGCTGGTCGCCCCGACGGTAGCGCCAGAGCCGCGATCGATGGTGGCGAACGACAGCCCGAGCCCGAGCTCCTGCTGCCGTAGGGCGGCCGCGATGAAACCGCGCAGATCGTCCTCGCTGCGCAGGACGTAGGGCGTGTATTTCCACAGCTCGGCGTGGTCGCTGGCCGCCCACAGCTGCGGCGCGTGCGCCAGCGCGAGGGGTTCGAGCCGCACATGTGTACCTTCCAGGGTCACCGGTTCGATCGGCATCCAGCAACATCGCCAGACCGACGCGCTGTGGTCAACGGACCGCGTCGCCACACTCGTTTCTTTGGCCAGATGGGAGGGCGGACAACTCGGAGGCGGTTCCGTCGGGGCGGATGTTCCCGCGCCGGGGCGATGATCCAGTAGCGCGGGCCTCCGTGCCCGTCTG
>JBOHWA010000489.1:0-4274 GCA_050735855.1 Binatia bacterium | reverse complement strand
ACCTCGGCCGGCAGGTGGGCGCGCGCCGCGTCGAGCAGGGCGGCGACCTCGTGCCCGTTGGCCAGCCGGCGCACGCTGATCCAGGCGCGGACGATGTCGATCACGTCGCGCCCGGTATCGCGCACGGCGTGCACCAGGAACGTCATGCCCATCTCGTCGACCAGCTGGTTGGCGAGCTGCACGGCGATGATCTCGCGCCGCAGCGGATGGCGCCGCAGCGCGTCGGCGAAGCGCTCGACGACGACGGCCGGGAAGTAGGCGCGCAGTTCCTCGTCGAGGCCCGGGGCGTCGACCAGCGCCGACTGGACGAGGCGCCCGCGCAGGTCGAGCTTGGTGTGCGCCATCAGCACGGCCAGCTCCGGTCGGGTGAGGCCGACATACACGGCGCGCCGCGCGCGCAGCGTCTCGCGCGTCGGCAGGTGCGCGGCGGCGCGGTCGAGCCCGGCTTCGGCCTCGAGGATCATCATGAGATCGCGGAAGGCGGCGAGGTGCGTGCGCGAGCGCAGCTGCTCGAGGCCCAGCGCCCGCGCCTGCGAGCGGTTGTGCTGCAGCACGCTCTCGCAGACGGGGTCGGCCAGCGTGGCGAGCAGCTCGTCGCGCGCCGCCGCCGCCAGCGTGCCGCTGGCGACCACCGGCTGCAGGGCGATCTTCAGGTTGACCTCGTGGTCCGAGAGATCGACGCCGGCGGAGTTGTCGATGGCGTCGGTGTTCACCCGGCCGCCCGCCAGGGCGTACTCGATGCGGGCGCACTGCGTCAGGCCGAGGTTGCCGCCTTCGGCGACGACGGTGGCGCGCAACTCGCCGGCGTCGATGCGCACGCTGTCGTTGCCGGGGTCGGCGACCGCCAGGTGGGTCTCGTCGCTGGCCTTGACGTAGGTGCCGATGCCACCGTTCCACCACAGGTCGACCGGCAGCCGCAGGATGGCCCGCACCACCGCTTCGCCGGACGGCGCCTCGGCGTCGACGCCCAGCAGCGCCCGCGCCTGTGGCGACAGGGCGATCGCCTTCTCGTCGCGCCGATAGACCCCGCCGCCCGGGCTCAGGGCGCCGTCGGCATAGTCGTTCCAGCCGGAGCGCGGTTGCGCAAAGAGGCGCTCGCGCTCGCGGTAGGCGCGCTCCGGGTCGGGGTCGGGGTCGACGAAGACGTGGCGGTGGTCGAAGGCGGCCAGCAGGCGCAGGTGGCGCGAGCGCAGCAGGCCGTTGCCGAAGACGTCGCCGCTCATGTCGCCGATGCCCACCACGCTGACGGTCTCGCGCTCGAGGTCGCGGCCCAGCTCGCGGAAATGCAGGCGCGCGCACTCCCAGGCGCCGCGCGCGGTGATCGCCAGCCGCTTGTGGTCGTAGCCGTGGCGCCCGCCGGAGGCGAAGGCATCGCCGAGCCAGAAGTGGCGCTCGGCCGCGATGGCGTTGGCGACGTCGGACAACGCGCCGGTGCCCTTGTCGGCGGCGACGACGAGGTAGGGATCCGGCGCGTCGTAGATGAGCTGACCGGCGGGCGGGATCGGCACGCCGCGCTCGAGCCCGTCGGTGATGGACAGCAGTGCCCCGATGAAGGCGCGGTACGCGGCCTCGATCTGCGCCGCCGTCGGCGGCGCGCCGCGGCGCGGACCGAGCGCAACGAATCCCCCCTTGGCGCCGACGGGGACGATGACGGCGTTCTTGATCACCTGGGTGCGCATGAGGCCGAGGATCTCGGCGCGGAAGTCGTCGCGGCGGTCGCTGGCGCGGATGCCGCCGCGCGCGATGCGACCGGCGCGCAGGTGGAGGCCCTGCACCGCGACGCTGTGGACCCAGGTTTCGATCGCCGGCCGCGGCGGCGGGAGGTGCAGGAGGGCGCTGCCGTCGAGCTTCAGCGCCACGGCGTCGCCCGCCGCTGCGCTATAGAAGTTGGTGCGCACGGTTGCGACGACGGCGGCTGCGAGCGCGCGCAGCACGCTGTCATGGATCAGGCTCGGCACCGCGTCGAGCCCGGCCAGGCATCGTTGCTGTGCGGCGGCGACGGGACCGGCGGCGCGCGCGGCTGCCGGCAGGGCGGAGGCGGCGGGATCGAACTTGGTGGCGAACAACTCGAACAGCTGGCGGGCGCTGTCGGGGTGGTCGGTGAGCGCGGCGATCAGCGTGGCCTGCGTGCCGATGCCGATCTGCCGCGCATGGCCGGCGTAGGCGCGCAGCAGGTCGACCGCGTGGTGCGGGAGGGCGGCCGTCGTGACCAATGCATTCAATGGATCGTCGGCGACCTCGCCCGCCCGCACCGCCTGCAGGGCAGCGACGACCAGTGGCGCGATGCGGTCGAGATCCAACGCTGCCTGGCTGGCGGGTGTGACGCTGAACGCGTGGATGTTCACCGGCAGCGTGTCCGCCAGGGCGAGCTCGACGATGTTCTGCCCGAGCACGCGCCAGCCGAGGTTTTCGACGACGGGGACGAAGTCGCTCAGGGAGAGCGCTTCGCCGGCGAGGTAGAGCTTGAGGACGTACGCTGCGCGCGGGCCGGCACCGACCGCGGCGAGCTCCACCTGAGCACGGCCACTGCTGAGCAACGCATCCAGGTGGTGCACGTCGCGCGCCGCCTGCTCGACCGCCGTCGCCACTTTGTAGGCGGGTGGAAACGCGCGCCCGTAGCGGGCCAGCAGGCGATCGGCATCGCCGCGCGCCCGGGTGCGCCCCAGGAGATCGCGCAGCTCGTCGTCCCAGGTGCGCAACAGGCCGGCCAACTCCGCTTGCAGGGCGGCGAGCGGCTCGCGGGTCTGGTCGTCGGGAGCGACGGCGCAGTAGAAATGCAGGCGGGCGATGGGGTGGTCGTCCAGCGCCAGATGCTCCTGCCGCACCGGGCAGCGCAGGTGGTGGCGCACCGCGGCGGCGACGCGGCCGTGCAGTTCGGTGGAGAAGCGGGCGCGCGGCAGGAGCACGAGGGCGAACAGCCCGCGCCGCTGGGCGTCGGGCCGGCAGTGCAGCTCGACGCCGGGGTGCGCGTCGGCGGCCAGGATGGCATGCAGCGCCGCCTCGATGCCGTCGACGGTGCTGGCGAGCAACTCTTCGCGCGGGAAGCTGTCGAACAGGGTGGTCAGCTCGCGCGCGTCGTGCGAATCCTCGACGGCCCGCGCCCGCGTCAGGATCGCGTCGAGGCGCTGGCGTACGATCGGTATGGCGCTCGGCGGATCGCTGTAGGCGCGGGCGGTGAAGATACCGACCAGGCGGTGGATGGCGGCGATGCGGCCGTCGGCGTCGACCTCGGTGATCTCGAGATCGTCCATCGGCACAGCGCGGTGGACCGGGCTGAGCGTGGGTGTCTCGGCGACCGACAGGAGCGATGCGGTGGGCGTCGATCGGTCGACCGCACGCGGCGGCAGCGCGGCGGTCTCGCCGCCGCGCAGGAGGCCGAGGGCCGCGCCTGGGCCTGGGCCGGATGCGACGCAGCGGTCGTACCCCAGGTAGACGAAGTGTTGCTCGCCGAGCCAGGCGAGGAAGGCGGCCACCTCGATCGCGTCGGTGTCCCACGGCGGCGGGAGTGTCCGTTCGCGCAGCGTGTGGGCCAGCGCGGCGACCCGTTCGCGCATGGCGGCGTAGTCGTCGGTGATCGTGATCAGCGTGCGCAGGCGGTCGGCGACCTGCCGTTGCAGCGTGTCGCTCGAGCCCACCTGCGCGACCTGGACGTGGCAGAACGACTCCCGCGGCGCTGGCGCGTCGGGCGGGCCCAGCTGTGCGAGGTGTCCGTCCGCGGCTCGTTCGACGCCCAGCAGGGGGTGCCACAACAGGCGGATCTCGCCACCGGCGGCCTCGATGGCGAGGCGCACCGTGTCGACGATGAACGGGCGGTCGTCGAGCACCGCCTCGACCACGGTGAGCGACGACTCCCACCCGTCGCGTGCCATCTGCGGGGTGAAGACCCGCAGCGCGAGGGGCGCCGCGCCGCGGTCGCGCAGGAACGCGTATCCACCGGCGGCGACGGCGACGGCGGCGGTCGCATCGGTCGAGCCGTCGAGCGGCAGGTCCGCGTCGGCGAACAGCGCGCGCGCGAAGGCCTCGGCGAGCGGCCGCTCCTCGGCCGGGAGCCGTTCGGCGACGCGCTCGAGGAGCTGGTCCGGCGTCGCCGGGTCGGGGCGCTGCACCGGCCGGTCCTGCCGGCTCTCCATGAGCTGTGCGATCGCTTTGTGCAGTCCCGGCACTGTCCGCTCCACTGCTCGGCGCTACTGGTCCGGCCGCGCGAGGTCAACCTGGAATCGCTCGCCCTGCGCCTGCCAACCGGCGTGCTCCAGGAAGGTGCGGCCGGTGGCGTC
>JBOHWA010000488.1:0-3870 GCA_050735855.1 Binatia bacterium | reverse complement strand
CTCCAGGCGTCCTCGCCACGCGGCGTCCCCATGCATTGACCTTCCCCCGGCCGTCGGCCACAACTCGCGACCATGCCGAAGAGCGGGTTGATCGAGGCGATCAAGTCGGTGCGCTACGCCGGCGAGGTGGCCAACTGGGCGGCGGTGGGGATGGCGGCGTGGCGCGGGGCGGAGGTCACTGAGCTGCGGCTGCGCAACGGCCTGGTGGTCGAGAGCGCGCCGGGCGCCCTGGTCGTGCCGCTGTTCAAGGAGATCTGGTTCAAGGACGACTACCGCCTGCGCAACGATCGGTTGCCGGCCGGCGCGACGGTGGTCGACATCGGCGCCAACATCGGCATGTTCGCGCTCTTCGCCGCCGCCGAGCAGCGCGCCGCGCGCGTCGTCGCGTTCGAACCCTTTCCGGAGAGCTTCGCGCTGTTGCAGCGCAATGCGACGCGCAACCACCTGACCGCCATCGAAGCGGTGCCGCTCGGCATCGCCGGCAGCGCCGGGACGCGCACCCTGCACATGCAGGGGCGGCACGGCGTGCACTCGCTGTTCGGCACCTCGGGCGAGGCGGTGACCATCGAGTGCGTCACCCTCGACGAGGCCTTCACCCGCCAGCACATCGCGCACTGCGATTTCCTCAAGCTCGATTGCGAAGGGGCCGAGTACGAAATCCTGCTCAACGCCTCGCCCGCGGTCCTGGCCCGCATCGACCGCATCGCCCTCGAGTACCACGACTGGATGACCGACCATCACCACGACGAGCTGCGCGCCCGCTTCGCACAACAGGGCTTCGCCGTCACCAGCCGCGACCACCTCCCGTCGCGCACCGGCTATCTGTACGCGCGGCGCCCGCCGCGCTGAACGATGCGCCGCGGCGCTACCCCTCCGGCAATCCGTACGGTGTCGGGCCGACCCGCGCGGCGCGGTTGGCGTCGTAGAGCGCCTTGTTCGCCGCGATCACGGCGTCGTTGCGCCAGGGGCGCGGGTGGTCGAGATGGTAGACCGGTGCGGCGTAGCGCAGCGAGCGGCCGGTGATGCCGATGGCGGCGAGGCGGTGACCGAAGTCGGCGTCCTCGTAGCCGTAGGTGAAGCGTTCGTCGAAGCCGCGCACGGCGCGGGCGTCGGTGGCGAAGGTCGAGGCGTTCTCACCGCGCCAGCCGGGTGGGCGCGGGACGTTGCGGTCGAGCAGGTCGCGCAGTCCGGGGATGCGGCTGACCAGCAACCGGCGGCGGCGGGTGACGCCGAGCCACCACCAGCCGGCCCGATCGAGCGCACCGCGCCGCACGGCGTCCTCGTCGAGCGCCGCGCTCAGGCGCGGCGTCAGCAATACCTTGCCACCGCTCAGGTAGTGCTGCGGCGAGGCGCGTGCCGCGTGCACCGCCAGGCAGTGCGCCGGGGCGACGCAATCGCCGTCGAAGAACACCAGGTACTCGCCCGCCGCGGCACAGATGGCCTGGTTGAGGATGGTGCATTTTCGGAACCCGTCGTCGGGGTGCCAGACGTGCCGCACGGGGTACGGCAGGCGGGCGGCCCAGCGCTCGACAAGGGCGCGCGTCTGCGGGCCGCTGCCGTCGTCGGCGATCAGGATCTCGTCCGCCGCGCGGGTCTGCCGTTCGAGCCCCGCCAGCACCAGGTTGAGCGCGCGCGGGTGATTGTAGGTCGAGACGATGACCGAGACGGTCAGCACGAGGGCTCACGCGCCGCGGCGTGCTGCAGGGCGAGCAGCTTGGCGTACTTCAGGCGCACGTAGTGGGCCGCCAGGTAGGCCAGCAGCAGGCCGCGCCAGCCGTCGAGAAAGCCGGCCTTGAGGAAATAGAACTTGAGGAAGCGCGCCGCCGGGTGCAGCACCAAATCGGCGGCGCGCGCGCGGCGGCCGCGCGCATGCAGGCCGTCGGCCATGATCGCCGTATAGCGATCGATGGTCTGCAGGTGCTCGCTGAGGTTGCGGTAGGGCACGTGCAGCAGGTCGTGGCGCAGGGCGCCGCAGGGGCCGTCGAGGACGACGCGCTCGTGCAGGTTGTAGGACGGATTGGAGACGAAGCGCCCGCGGCGGCGGTCGAACAGGCGTACGGTGCGGTCGGGATACCAGGTGCCGTGGCGGATCCAGCGGCCGAGGTACTGGCTGCAGCGCGGCACCGACCAGCCGGCCGCGCCCGGGAACCCGCTGGCGCGCAGCGCCTGCAGCTCGGTGGCGAGCGGCGCCGAGAGGCGCTCGTCGGCGTCGATCACCAGCACCCAGTCGTGCGCCGCGGCGCGCACGGCGAATTCCTTCTGCGCCGCATGGCCGGGCCAGTCGCGTTCGATCACGCGCGCGCCGCGCGTGCCGGCGCGCGCGCGGGTGTCGTCGGTCGAGTGCGAGTCGACGACGACGATCTCGTCGCACCAGTCGAGCGAGGCCAGACAGGCGTCGAGCCGATCCGCTTCGTTCAGCGTGATCACGCAGGCGCTGAGGGGCGCGGCCGACATTGCCGGGCAGGGTTGCGGGTTGCCGCGCGAGGGTCAAGCACCCGGCGCGGTGAGCGGTCCGCCGGCGCGCCGGCGCGCCGCTGCGCCCCACGCCCGCGCACCTCGCCCGCGTTGATCGGCCGGGCCGGTTCCGCTAGTCGCCCTGCGATGTCGCGTCTTGCCCAGGCCGCCGCCCTCGCCTGCCTGGTCGGGTTGTTGGGGCTGCTCTTCTTCTGGCGCCTCGGCGACCTGCCGCTGGCGGGCGTCGGCGAGCCGCGCGAGAGCGTGGTGGTGGCCGAGGTGATGGCGCACGGCGACTGGATCCTGCCGCTGCGCAACGGCACCGAGATCCCCTCCAAGCCGCCGCTGCTCCACTGGGCGGCGAGCGCCATCGGGCTGGCGAGCGGCCGGCTCGACGCGCGGATCGTGCGGCTGCCCTCCGCCCTGTTGGCGTCGGCCACCGTGCTGGCGGTCGTATGGTTCGGCGCACGCCGCTGGAGCGCTGCGGCCGGCCTGTACGCCGGCTTCATCCTCGCCACCAGCATCGAGTTCCTGCGCTATGCGCGCCTGGCGCGCGTCGACATGACGCTGACCGCCTGCCTGACCGCCGCCTGGATGTGCCTCGACCGCGCCCTGGCGAGCCCGCTGCCGCCGCCGCTGCCGCTGTGGGGCTTCTATGTCTTCATGGGCCTGGCGACGCTCGCCAAGGGGCCGCTCGGGCTGGTGCTGCCGGCACTCGCCGCGCTGACCTATCTGGCACTGCGCGGCGAGCTCGGCCGCTGGCGCACGCTGCGCGTGGGGCGCGGCTTCGCCGTCGCGCTCGCCATTCCGCTCGTCTGGTACCTGCTGGCGAGCGCCGTCGGCGGCATGGCATTCATCCACAAGCAGGTGCTGCGCGAGAACCTCCTGCACTTCGTCGACACCGGCCGCGTGACCAGAACGCGCGCGCGCCCGATCTACTACTACGTCGTCGCGCTGGCCGGCGGGCTGGCCCCATGGAGCGTCTTTCTCCCGCTTCTGGGCGCCCGCCTGCTCCAGCTGCGCCGGCAAGCGGCAGTGCAGCCCTACCTGTTGCCGCTGGTCTGGTGCGCGGTCGTGCTCGGTTTCTTCACCCTCGCCGCCAGCAAGCGCGCCTCCTACCTGCTGGTTGCGTATCCGGCAGCGGCGGTGATGCTGGGCGCCTGGTGGAGCGAATTGGAGCGCGAGTCGGACGCGTACCGCGCGCCGCTGCGCTGGCTGTCGTTGGCAGCGGCGGGCCTCGCGGCCGCGACGGCGGCGCTGGTCCTGATCGTCCTGTTCTTCAACGCCGTCGGCCGCGATGCGCTCGAGTGGATCCGCCCGCTGCTGCATCGCAGGGATCAGGCGAATCTGCCGCTCGTGCGCACGTTGCTGGCCGAGCGATGGCCGATGGCGCTGGCCGCTGCCGCCGCGCTCGCC
>JBOHWA010000487.1:0-2686 GCA_050735855.1 Binatia bacterium | reverse complement strand
AGAGCCCGTGTGCGAAGGCGAAGCGCGCCGTCACCGTGCCGTCCGGGCGCTCGCCGTCAGCGGCGCTGCGCAGGAAGCGACGCTGCCGCGCCAGCGCGGCGAGGCCGGCGTCGACGCGGCCGACGTCACCGTCGACGGCCGCGCTCACGGTGTCGGCGGCGACGTCGGCGCCGCAGACGCTCGCCGCCTCGAGCAGCCGGCGCTCGGTGCCGCGCAGGTGCGCCAGCTGGGCGCGCACCATCTGGCGCAGGCTGTCGGGGATGGCCTGCTCGACCTCGGCGGCGCCGGCGAGCAGCACCCAGCTGCCGCGGGCGCGGCCGATGTGCCCGTGCGCCAGCAGGTGGTCGACGGCGCTGACCATGAAGAGCGGATTGCCCTCGCTGTGCCGGTGCAGCGGCCGCGCCAGCGCCGCCAGCGCGACGCTGCCGCCGAAGCGGTCGAGCAGGTAGTCGCCGATCGCGCCCACGTCGAGCGGCGCCACTGGCAGCTCGACCGCCTGATGGCGCAAGGTCAGCTCGCCGATCAACCCGCCGATCGGGTAGCCGCCGGCGGTGTGCTCGAGCGGGCGACAGGTGGCGACGACCATGACGCGCGCCGGCGCCTGCCGGCGGGCCAGCGCGGCGAGCAGCTCGAGCGTCGAGACGTCGCTCCAGTGCACGTCGTCGAGCACCAGCACCAGCGGCCGCGCCTCGCCCATCGCCTCCACGGCGCCGAGCCACTCGCGCAGCATCCGTTCGCGCGTGCCGCCCGCCTGGCGGCGGCGCAGGGCCTCGCGCTCGGCGTCATCGAGCAGCGCCGGCAGCTGCAGCAGCCAGCTCGGCGCGTGCTGCCGCAGGTGCGCCGTCAGCGGGCGCCGACCGCCGCCGGCGGCCAGCCGGCCGAGCGCGTCGAGCACCGGCAGGAACGCCTCGCCGCTGCCGTACTGCTCGACGCACTGCCCGGCGGCGGCCCACACGCTGGCGTCCCCGGCGCGCACCTGGTCGAGGAATGCGGTGACCAGGGCTGTCTTGCCGATGCCCGGCTCGCCGGTGACCCAGACCATCTGGCGATGGCCGGCTCGGGCCCGCTCGAAGCGCTGCGTCAACTGCGCCAGCTCCGCCGCGCGGCCGAAGAGTCCGGTGGCTGGCGCCCCAGGGCCGGGACCGGCGGCGCCCGCGTCCACCGCGGCGATGAAGCGGTAGCCGCGGCGCGGGACGGTCTCGATGAAGCGCGGGGCGCGCGCCGTGTCGCGCAGCGCGACGCGCAGCTCGCGGATACAGACCTTGAGCCCAATGCCGCTCACCACCACGTCCGGCCACACGGCGTGCAGCAGCTCGCGCGCGCCGAGCACGCGGTCCGGACGCGTGGCCAGGTACTCGAGCAACGCCAGGGCCTTGGGGCGCAGCGAGATCCGCTGGTCGCCCCGACGCAACTCGGCGCGCTCGAGATCGAGGTGGAAGGGCGGGAAGTACAGGGCGGTCATCGGCTGAAACGGCATCGCCGGGCTCGGGCACGGCGATATGGGCGATTTAACCGCAATTGAACCAGCGGCGGAAGGCTTTTCTGCTGCACCCCGCCTACCATCCGCACCGTGTTGCGCCCCTGCATTCCACGGCCGCCAGCCCCTGCGAGCCCGCCGCGTCGAGGCGCGCGCCACGCTCCGATGCGCGGCGCGTTGCTGGCGATCCTGCTCCTGGCCGTGCCCGCCGCCGCGCCGGGCGAGACCTGGCAGTTGGTCGGCAACGAGTACCCGGCGGTCGAGTGGGACTACGCCGACGGCCGCTTTACGCGCGACGGCAACGCGGCGCACTACATCCGCGAGCCCGGCGACGACCACCTCGATATCCGCTTCGGCTGGCGCGAGCCGCCGGCGCAGGTGGCGAGCGACACGTCCTATGAGCTGGAGGTCACCGCCGACGTGATCGCCGGCTGGGACTGCCGGCCGTTCTTCCTCGGCGCGCGCGTCTTTCTCACCCAGATGCCGTGTGCGTTCTGCGTCGACAGCCGCGAGGTCGGTGCCGGGATCTGCGACGAGCACAACGAGGGCCTGCGCACCTTCTCGATCGCGGCCGGCAACTTCGGCCAGACCGAGGCCCGCCTGCACGTCCAGGCGACCGATGGCAGCCTGTTCGGCGCCACCATCGTCACCTACGTCTACGCGCGCGCCGTCGCCGGCACGCCGACGGCGACCGCGACCCGTACCCCGACCCAGCTCGCCTCCGCGACCCGGACGCCGACCCAGCTCGTCTCCGCGACCCACACCCCGACCCGGCCGGCGGACGACGACATCGCCTGCGGGGAGACGGTCGGCGGCGCGCTCTCCGATGCCGATCCCGACCTCTTCAACGACGGCACGTTTGCCGACGTCTATTTCTTCACCCTGGCGCGGACCACCGCGGTGCTGTTCTCGCTCAGCGCCGAGGACTTCGAGCCGTTCGTGTGGGTCGGCGATCCGAGCGATCCGAGCGAGTACGTCGTCGTCTTCCAGGGCCGCTCGCCGCAGGCGGAAACCCTACCGGCGGGGCGCTATGTGGTGGTCGCCAACAACTTCACGCCGATCGCGCCGGGCTCGTACCCGTATACGCTGCAGCTGGATTGCGACGGGGAGCCTACGGCGACGCACACGGCGACGCGCACCCCGAGCCGCAGCGCGACGGCGACGGCGATGGCGACGCGCCCGGCCGCGCCGACCGCCACGGCCTCGCCG
>JBOHWA010000486.1:0-9982 GCA_050735855.1 Binatia bacterium | reverse complement strand
GCCCAACCGCCCGCGCCGCGCGGCCGCCGGATGCGAAGCATTCCGCGAACATACTCAAGCGGGGAAATTCATACCATCCAACCCAGGGCGGGCGGCCCCCGGCCAGCCAGCGCTTGCTTAACCGATGCCGACGCGCCAATGAGGGTGGATGATTCGGGGGCGCTGACGATGGCGAATACGCCGGTACAGAGTTCGAGTTCCTTGCAGCCGATCGTGCTGGCCGTGTTGGTGGCCGCGCTGGCTGCCGCCGGTGCCTACATCTTCTACCTGCGCGGTCGCGAGGCCCCCGAGGCGGTGCCGCCGGTTCCGGTCGCGGGCGCGCCCGCCGCGCCCGCCGCTGATCTGGCGCCGATGCCGCAGGGCGCCGCCGAGTTGCTCACCGCGCAGCAGCGCGACGCGATGCTGGGGGTGTTGAAGAACGAGGCCGATCCGGCGCGCAAGGCCTGGTTCCTGGTGCACCGCAATGACGCCCAGGGGTTGGCGACGCAGGCGGCACTGGGCAGCATCTTCGAGGAGGCCGGCTGGCCGGTCGAGGTGGTGCGGGCGCCGTACCCGCTCAAGGCGGGCGTCTTCCTGCTCGCCGGCGACGAGGATCCGCCGGTGTTTGTCGGCACGGCGAACGATGCGCTGACCGCCGCCGGGCTCGAGGTACAGTTCCTCACCGGCTACCGGGAGTTCACCAACGAGCGCAAGACCTCCAACCCCAAGTGGGTTGGGCCGGAGCTGGCCGAAGGGCAGGCCTACACCATCGTCATCGGCGCCCGCCCGCCGAGCCCGCCGCCGGGCAGCTGATCGCCCCCTCCGCCGGCTGGCGCGCGGAGCGCGCCGAAGCGCGCGAGGACCTGAAGCCGACCGCGCGGGCGCTCAGTCCGAGCGGCCGGTGACCACCCAGGTGGCCGACGGCATGCGCACGCCGTTCGCGGTGGCGTAGGGGGCGAGCGCCTCGCGTACCGATGCGACGACGCGCGGGCGCAGGGCGGGATCGGCGTCGCGCATCAGGACGGCGGCGGGACCGAGCTGCAGCAGGAACTCGACTGTTGCGTCGAGCGTGTCGCCGCCGAGGGTGAGCTCCTCGCGCACCGACTCGAAGGCGAGCGCGCCGAAGCCCGCGCCGCCGAGGATGCCGCGCACGCGCTCGCTATCGGCGAACGCGAACGGGCCGGGGGCATCGGGCGCCGGCATCGGCGGCAGCGGCAGGTGTTGCAGCGCGGCGCCGAGCGGCACGGTCATCCACGGGTTCTCGCTCAGCCCCTGCCAGCAGACGAAGGCCAGTCGCCCGCCGGGGCGCAGGGCGCGGCGCAGGTTGGTGAACGCGGCGGTGGGGTCGGTGAAGAACATGACGCCGAAGCGCGAGAAACAGAGGTCGAAGGTGGGCGAGAAGGGATGCGTCTGGGCGTCGGCCAGCTCGAAGTGGACCTCGGCGCCGGCGGCGTGTGCCGAGGCGCGGGCGCGCTCGAGCATCGGGGCGGAGATGTCGATGCCGCAGACCGAGCCGCCGGGGGTGACGCGGTGCGAGAGCTCGATCGAGGTGTCGCCGCAGCCGCAGCCGACGTCGAGCACGCGGACGCCCGGCGCCAGATCGGCGCGCTGCATTGCCGCCCGCCCGAGCGGGCGGATCTGCGCGTCGATCATCGCCTGCAGCGCGACCCACTTCGGCCCGGCGGTCTCGTTCCAATATTGGATCTGCTCGGCGTTGGGCCCGCTCGGCGGTGCGCTGGTCGTCATGGTCGAGATCTCTAGCTCGATTGGCCTGCGTCGCGAAACACCCTGGCCGCCGTCGATTTGGGGCGTGCGGCCCCCGCGGGCAACCGATAGTGCGCCTCACGGCATGGTCGAGGTTGCCGTCGGGGTCGGTTTGGGGCAGACGCCGAAGCCGGACGGGGTGGGCGGCGCCGAGCAGGTGGTCGCGTCCTGGCTGATCACCTGCAGCGGCCGATTCCAGATGGCGTCGTCCGGGAAGCAGGTCACGTGCGCCGCGCCGACCTCGGCGTACGATTTCGCGGTCCACGTCGCGGGGAGCGTGAAGCTGTAGCCCAGACAGCCGCTGGCCGGGCAGTCGGAGAGCGACAGCCCCTGCGAGGCGGGCGTGGTGCCGGCGACGCGGGTCGCCCATTTCTCGCAGATCGCGCCGACGCTGTCGGCCAGGTCGGGCTCGGCGAAATCGCTGGCCAGCTCGCACTGCGAGCCGTCGGCCGACACCTGGCACGCGTCGCGCGGCAGGCACTTCTCGTCGGCGCCGCGGGCGGTGAAGGTGAACTGGTCGGCGATCAGGCGGCTGTCCATCTCGATCTCGAGCACGCCGTCCGCATGCAGCGCGACGCGTGCGTCCAGCTCGGCCAGCAGCGTCTCATCGGTGATCGGCTCGACCACCAGATTGTTGCTCGGCGCGGTGGCGGAGGTGAGATGCGGTTGGACCCACACCCACGTCCCGCTGGCCTCGGCGGTGCCGGTGTAGAGCTGGTAGGTTGTCGTCGCGTCGTCCTTGGCGAAGAGCTGGTACAGCACGTAGCTCGAACTGGCGGCGAACGGCGCCGGCGCGTAGGCCGGATTGTCGCCGGTGTTGGCGATGCACGAGGTGCTCTGCAGGGCGCTGCCGGTGTCGACGTAGTAGACGCCGTCGCTGGCGGTCAGGTAGGGCGCCTGGCCGTTCTGCGCCCCCATCATGAACGCGGCCTGGTCGCAGCTCCACGTCGCCTCGTCGCAGATCGGACCGCTGCAGGCCTGCTCGTCGGCGAGCAGGCGCTGGCGGTAGATCGGTACGGCGGGGAAGGGGATGGCGGTGTTCCAGACGGTCGGGTCGATGGCGGTGCCGTCGCTGGTCAGCGGCGCGATGACGGTGGTGAGGAACTCGTTGGGCGAGGTCTGCACCCCGTAGCTGAGGCACTCGGGACTCTGCGACGGCGCATCGAAGAAGCGGTTGGCACTCACCGACGAGGTGCGCCGCTGTGGGCTCGGCAGCTGCATCGCGTTGCAGTCGTCACCCCAGCAGTTGCCGGTGAAGGTGCCGTCGAGATCGTTGAGGATGGTCGACGCATCGATCGGCGTAATGCCGGTGTAGGTCTGCAGCGGATCGTAGACGGTCGGCGCCGCCGGGCTGGTGACGGTGCCCTGGATGTAGGGGTTGTACTGGTCGACGACGTTGTGCCGAGCCGTCTCGTCGTCGAAGGCCGAGTTCTCGAACGCGAAGGCCGGCGGATAGTAGAAGCCGTTCGGTTGCTTCCAGCCGACGGCGGCGTTGATGACGCACATCAGGTGCGAGTCCAGCGTCGTCGGCGGAGCGCCACAGGTCATCGGCTGCACAGTGGACATGTAGATGCCGCACTCGGGGTTGCCCTCGGTCACGTTGGTCGGGTCGCACTCGAACGCCTGCGCGTTGCTGAAGGCGTTGCCCTCGGCGAAGAACGGGCCGTCGTAGATGTTGATCAGGCGCTTGGGCTGGAAGCCCTGGGTGAAGAGCGCGGTGCCGTCGACGGGCAGCGGGCAGGCGCTCGCGGCGCAGGTGGCGATGTCGAGCGCCGGACCGGCGCGCCCGGCGTCCGACACGCCGCCCAACTGCGTGGTGCCGGTGTAGATGCTGTCCTTGGTGATCGTGAAGTAGCCCTGTGGCGACTGCGTCCACGCGCCACCGCTGACGAACGTCAGGCCGCCGAACAGCTGGTCGGTCACGGCGCCGTTGACGAAGGCGAAGAACTGCGGTCGCAGCCAGAGGGCGCCGAAGTCCACCGGGGCCCAGTTGAACGACGTCGTGAAGCGGTCGATGAGCGACAGCGCGCAGGCGGCGGCGTTGCCGCCCGTCCCGTCCGCCGTGCGTTGGTTGGCGCAGCCGTCGCCGCCGATCAGCACCGGCAGGTAGTCGCCGGCGACGATCGGCAGCATGTCGTTGGTGATCGGATAGGGGTTGGCGACGGCCGTGTAGCCGTACTGCGCCGGGATCGCGCTCGCCGGCGGCGGTGGATCGACGCTGAGCGTCGACTGCAGGGCGTACTGCGCCGTCGAGCAGGCGTTGCCGCGGAAGCGCTTCAGCGGCGTCTGGATGGTCGAGGCCTGGTTGTAGTTGGCGTAGCCGTCCGGCGTGGTCGTGCTGGTCGACCACGACAGGTCGCGGCTCGGGCCGCTGACGCCGGAGCCGAGCAGCCAGTAGCACGAGCCGTAGCCGCCGACGCCGACGACCTTGTTGCCGACCAGCTCGTTCCACAGGTTCATGGTCCAGAAGCCGACCGGGGTGTAGGTGTCGCTGCCGTACGGCGGGCCGCTCTGCACCGACGGCAGGATGGGCGGGCTGAAGCGGTACGTCGGGCTGTCGGGGTCCTGCGCCTGGAAGTACTCGACCAGCGAGCCGCGCACCGACACCGCCAGGTTGTGGCAGAGCAGGTTGTCGATCTCCGACCCGTCCTCGATGTAGTAGCCGTGGCCGACCGACAGGTAGCCGACGTTGCGCGCGACGGTCACGTCGTGCGTCGCATGGATGGTGACGAAGCGGTTGTTCGACGAGTGGATCGACGAGTCCTTGAGGAACGCGTTGGTGTAGGCGGTCGATTTCGCCATGTGGAAGTGGACCGGGTAGTGCGCCAGGCGGCCGCCCTGGCCGAGCTCGGCGAACTCGACGCCCTGCACCTGGAAGCGGCGGAAGCCCTGGCGGGTGATCACATGGCCGCCGAAGTAGCAGTCCGGCGGAGTCGTGGCGTTGCCGTCGGAGTCGCCTTGGTAGCCGCACTCCGCGGCGCTCGGGAACGGCAGGTCGTACGTGTCGCCGAGGGAGTGGACACGGATGTCGCGCGACAGCAGGCCGACAACGGCCCGGGTGTCGACCTGCTGGTTCGCGCTGGGCGGGTTCGGGATGTCGTCGCTGACGTCGTAGATCCAGCCGTAGTGGCCGTAGCTCAGCGGCGCGTTCAGCGCGAAGCTGCTGTCGCCGTCGAGGCTCGCGACGGTCACCAACTCGGAGTGGCTCGCGTGCCAGTCGGTGCTGCCGACGACCAGCTGGTCGCCCTGTTCCCAGTCGACCGCCCGATCGAGCACGACGCTGCTGCTCTGCGCCAACGCGGTGGCATCCAGCCGCGCCCAACTCGATCCGCTCAACGCGGCCCAGGCGGCGGGGTCATTCTGCTGATCGACGGCGGGCACCGGGCACGCCGCCTCGCGCACGGACGGGTCGGTGCGGTGCTGCGCGGCGACGCCCTTGACGCCGAAGAGCTCCAGGCTGCCGCCGTAGGTGACGGCGAGGACCTTGTAGCCGAACGCGGCGCCGCCATCGAACGGCAGGCCGCCGG
The DNA here is from genome assembly GCA_050735855.1 of Binatia bacterium. GTDB lineage: Bacteria > Desulfobacterota > Binatia > HRBIN30 > CADEER01 > JBOHWA01. The sequence continues at coordinate 4,712 of JBOHWA010000486.1, read as the reverse complement.
CGTTGTGGTCGAGGTGCCCTTCGAACAGCGCGTTGTTGCCGACGCTCGGCGCCACCTCGCTGCTGCAGGGGTCGTCGGAGTCCGACACGGTGCAGAAGTGCGGCGTCGCCACGAGCCGCTGCGGGAAGCAGTGCGCCGGCTTGCCGAACATGTCGACGCAGCCGATGGGGTCGATCGAGGGCGTCGGCGTCGCGCCCTGGCCGGTCGGGTCGGTACCCCAGAGGCCGATGTCGAGCGTGCCGCCGAAGGAGCCGAACGGGCAGCACCACGAGCCGGCCTTCACCACCCCGCCTTTTTGCGCCAGGACGGCGCTGGCGCGGAAGTCGACCTGGCCGCCGTCGTCGGCGAAGTAGAGCGTGCCGCCGTCGATCACGTTGACGTAGCGGTAGGCGTGCAGGCCGCCGCTGCCGACGATCTGGCACGAGCTGACGATCAGATCGGGCGGGGTGCCGTCGATGCTGTCGCCGTTGGGCGGCAGCAGCGTGCAGCCCGCGGGCGGGCCGTTGTCGCCGCACATGGTGTCGCACGTCCCGGGCGCCAGGGTCGGCGTCGGGATGCCGCCCATGGGCGTATCGGTCGGCGTCGGGGTGGGCGACGCCGACGGCGTCGCGGTCGACGTCACCGTCGCCGTCGCTGTAGCCGTCTGCGTGCCGGTCGGCGTGGCGACGACCAGACAGGCGGCGCCAGGGTCGTTGCCGCACAGCGTGTTCACGATGCCCCCGGCGAGGGGAAAGCACTGCGGCGGCATGGTCAGCGGGCAGCAGCCGCCGCTGCCGCTGCAGACGCTGCAGGCGACCAGCGTCGCCCCCGCGCATGGAGCAAGGGCTGGGATCGGGGTCGGACACGCGGCGGCTCCTTCGCCGAAGATGCTGCACAGCACCGGATCGGTCGGCGCCGCGGTCGGCGCGATCGAAGCGGTCGGCGACGGCGTCGCCGCCCGGTCCGCGCCGTTCGAGCCGCAGCCCGCAACGAGAAGGAGAGTGAGAACGAGGAGCGGGACGGAGCGGTCGAGACGCAGGGTCGCCATGGCGCCCTATGCGAGCACGGCTTATGCCAGGCGCCCTGCGTCACCGGACGATACAGAAATGAAGACGCGGTGGCGCCGGCGAGCGCGCGAAACTCGACGGGGCGCACACCAACGTCCATGGCGTTGCCGCTCCCCGGCCGGTGGGTCGTGCACCGGCGCTCCTTCAGAGAAGAAGGAGCGCCGGTGGATTCTAGCGGGAGACGCCGCGGCGCGTCGGTGCACTCCGTTGAATCGGTGCTTGGTCGGTCGTGCGTCCTCTATGGCCGCGGCGGGCAGGTCGGCGGCGCGGGCGACTGGCGGGCGCCGTTGAACTGCGCCGTCGTGTCGTGGGTCGTTGCCGGGCTCTTCGGCGGCGCGACGGTGCACAGCTCGCCGCCGCCGGCGAGCAGGAAGCGCAGGGCGAGGCTGCCCTGCGGAGCGCCGTCGAGCTGATAGACGCCGGCGCCCTTGCCGCGCAGCACGAGCTTGCCGTTGCGCAGCGTGGCGGTGGTGATCGGGCCGTCGATCTGGTCGCGGTCGCGGTAGCGATAGCCCTGGTTGGTCGGCGAACCGATGCGTTCCCAGCCCGCCGCGGGCAGCGCGATGCTGGCCGGGTTGCCGCCGCCGGCGGCGCGGTAGACGGTCAGCATCGCGCCGCCGAGGCTCGGATCATCGGGGCTGTCCCAGGCCGGGACGACGACGCCGCTCGGTGCGCCCTGATACTTGGCCGACTTGAAGGTCAGCTTGCTCTTGGCGGGATCGATCGGGGCGCGATCGTCGTCGCGCACCGACAGGGTCGTGGCGCGAATCGGCAGCGCGGCGGAGCCGGGGAAGTCGTTCGGATCGGCGGGGTCGGTGCCGGCGTCGCGCTCGTCGCCGTCGAGGTAGCCGTCCTCGTCGCGGTCGATGCCGATGCGCTGGCCGGCGCCGGGCGGCACGCAGGTGAAGGTCAGCTCCTGGCCCGGCGTGGCGGCGAGGGCGCGCAGCGCGACCTCGGTCATTGGCGCCTCGGCTTCCCGGTCGAGTTGGAAGGTGGTGTCGGCGAGGCGCACGGCGCCGCGCGCTTCGCCGGCGATGGTGCCCTTGACGACCACCTCGCACTCGTCGAGATCGTCGCGCGACAACAGCAGCGTGACGCGGTCGATGACGCCGGTGTTGCTGGTGCTGGTCAGGGTCGCCTGCTGCCCGACGCTCGGCGCCATCTCGGCGTCGAAGGCGAGCACGAACTGTTCGAGCTGGCGCTGCTCGGCGTTGCTGATCGAGAACAGGCTGGCGCTGAGGAAGTTGAAGACCGTGTCGACGCTGCCGTCGTGCAGGACGCCGAAGCCGCGCACCTGCGGCCCCGCCTGCGCGAACATGCCGATCTTCTGGTAGGTGTTGCGCAGGTGGGTGATCTTGAAGGACTGCGTCTCGCCTTCGAAGGTGGCGAAGCCGTCGGTGCCGAAGAATCCGGCTTCGGGATCGAGCCTGTGGCAGCCGTTGCAGTTGAACAGCACGTCGGTGACGCGGCCGAAGTAGAGGTTGAGGCCGTTCTGCTGATTGCCGGTCAACGTACCGTCGAGGGCGCGGATCGGGTTGGGCGGATAGGTGATGGTGAGGGCGAAGTCGGCGAACGCCTGCATCTGCGCCGCGCTCAGCTCGCCGTCGCGGCCGAGCAGGCCGGGGAAGGCGGGGTTGAACTTCTTGAAGGCGCCGTTCTCGTCGAACGGGTCGCCGCCCGGATCGTTGCCGGTGTTGCGATCGCCGCGCCAGTGCATGGCGCCGTGGTTCGACATGCCGCGCAGGCTCTGGGTGGTCATCGGCCCCTTGAGCGGGTGGAACTCGGTGTTGCCGGCGATGCGGAACGGCAGCGGGTTGTCCTCGACCACTTCGTCGGGGTTGCCGAGGTCCCAGGCGAGGCTGTCGAAGTCGCCGAAGATGTGGCACGACGAGCACGACGCTTCGCCGTTGCTCGAGGTGAGCAGGGCGTCGTAGAGCAGCGGCCGGCCGCTGGTCACCTGGCTCGGCTCGGGGTTGTAGACCGGTATGTGGGCGAGCTCGCTGCGGTCGTCGAGGTCGATGACCGAGATGGCGTTGTCGAAGCGGGTGAAGACGTACAGGCGGTCGTTCGCCTCGTCGAGCAGTACGCCGGTGGGGCCGCCGCCGCTGACCGGGATCTGATCGGCGGCGTTGGGCGTGAAGCTGTCGGTCTCCAGCGCGGCGGTGCTGAACACGCCGACCTTCGATGAGCCGAAGGCGGCGACGTAGAGCGTCGCGCCGTCGCTGCTCACCGCCATGCCGAGCGGCGTCGCCAGGCTGTGCTCCTTGATGCCCGGCGGGGCGGGGCGGACGGCGTAGTCGATGTGCTTGTTCAGGTGGCGCGGCGTCACGGTGGCGCCGTCGATGACGGTGATGCGCGCTTCGTGCAGGTGGCCCTGCACGGTCGGCGAGCTGGCCTGCGCGGTGCCGGCGAAGATGCCGGGGCCTTCGAAGCGCACCTCGTTGCGCGCCTCGGTGTTGCTGACGTAGAGCTTGCCGCTCACCGGGTTGACCGCCAGGTTGAACAGCACGGTGCCGGCGTGGGCGAAGGTGCCGGTGCCCACCGGAAGGGGGGCGGCGGCGTCGATCGAGAAGACGTCGAAGTCGGGCAGCGAGAAGCGCACCATGTCGCTCCAGTCGCGCGCCAGCTGGTCCTCCCAATTGCCGCTCGTCTGGTTGAACTTGACGATCAGGCCGTTCTCCGGCGCCGGGACGCCCTCGACGTTGGCGTTCGGCCAGGGCAGTCCGCCGGGCGCGTTGCGGCCGCCGATGACGCACGGCGGCGCATCGGCGCCGCCGTCGCATACCGCGCCCTCGATGAGCGAGGTGGTCTGATTGCCGGAGTGGAAGACGGCGGCGTAGACGGTGTTGCCGTCGGCGCTGCGCGCCAGGGCGCGCGGCGTGTCGCCGAAGAGCACGACGTTGGTCAGCGGGTTGCCGCGCAGGCCCTCGCCGAGCGCGGTCGGGTCATAGACCTGGACGATGGCGCGCCCGATGCCCTGGGTGGTGAGATCGGCCTGCGCGAAGGGGGCGCAGTTCTGGCCGCGGCGGGCGGCGGTGACGAAGGCGCGGTCGCCGCCGGGGCCGGCGAAGACGATGTCGCGCGGCTCGTCGCAGGTGAGGATGGTGCGGCGCACGTGCGGCGGGGTGGCGGCGACGTCGACGATGCTGATCGAGTCGGAGAGGTGGTTGACCACCCACACCTCGCCGTCGCTGCGCGCCGCCACGGCGGACGGCTCGAGGCCGACCGGGACCGAGCCGCTGTGGGTCAGCCCGCCGCCGGAGATGGTGAAGATCTCGAGCCGGTTGTCGGGCGTGTTGACGGCGAACAGCCGGGTGCCGTCGGGCGACAGCGCCAGCGGCCGCACCTGGCCGGTCTCGAAGTTGACGAAGCTCTGGGCGGCGGCCGGGCGCGCGCCGGCGCCGGTGCACAGCCCAGCCAGCAGCCCGATCGCCATGCCGGCGTGTCGCCGGAACCTGTCGTACGCCATCAACACCCCCTGACCGCTTGTCGGTCGGCGCGCCTCGCCCGCGCGACGCCAACATCAGCTATCGCCAACCGGGCGGGTTCGGGCAAGTAAAAGGTTTCCCCAGGCCGGTCGGCGGGTACGAATCGGCGCCACGCCTGCGCCAACGGTCGCCCGATGAGCCCCCTGGAGGGCGCCGGGCCCTCGGCGCCGTGTTCGCG
>JBOHWA010000485.1:0-4192 GCA_050735855.1 Binatia bacterium | reverse complement strand
CCCGAGGGGCCGTCGATCTCGGTGCTCGAGCCCAGCGCCGGCACGCCCCTCGCCGATCCGCAGGCTGCCGTCGCGGCCGCGCTGGCGGCGCCGATCGGTGCGCCGCCGTTGGCCGAGGTGGCGCGCGGCAAGCGCGACGCGGTGGTGGTGATCTCGGACAAGACGCGGCCGATTCCCTACGCCGACGTGCTGCCGCCGCTGCTCGCCACGCTCGAGGGCGCCGGCATCGCACGCGAGCGCATCGAGATCCTCGTCGCCACCGGGCTACACCGCCCCAACACGCCGGCCGAGCTGGCGGAGATGACCAGCCCGGCGATCGTCGCCGGCTATCGCATCCGCAACCACGACGCGCGCGACGCCGCGGCGCACGTGCACCGCGGCCGCACGGCGCGCGGCACCGAGGTGTGGATCGATCGCGGCTATGTCGACGCCGAGCTGAAGGTCATCACCGGCCTGATCGAGCCGCACCTGATGGCCGGCTTCTCGGGCGGGCGCAAGGCCGTAGCGCCGGGGTTGGCGGCGGTCGAGACCATGCGCAGCCTGCACGGCACGGCGATGCTCGAGGATCACATCGGGCCGGGAATCGTCGCCGGCAATCCGTTCCATGCCGAGCTGATCGGCATCGCGCGACAGGTCGGGGTCGACTGCATGGTCGACGTGTCGATCGACCGCCGGCGCCGGATCACCGGCGTCTTCGCCGGCGACCTCGAGGCGGCGCACGCCGCCGGGGCGGCGGCGGTCGAGCGGCACGTGCGCGCCGATCTCGATCGCCCGGCCGACATCGTCGTCACCTCGGCCGCCGGCTTCCCGCTCGACGATACCTACTATCAGGCGATCAAGGGCCTGGTCGCGGCGCTCAACGTCGTACGCCGCGGCGGCACGATCATCCTCGCGGCGGCGATCACCGAGGGACTGGGCAGCGCCGAGTTCCAGCATCTGCTGCGCGAAGCGGACAGCCCGGAGGGTTCGTTCGCCCGCATCAGCCGGGCGGATTTCTTCTCCATCGACCAGTGGATGCTGCAGCACCTCTGCCAGGTGCGACGCAAAGCCGAGGTCGTGGTCGTCTCACACGGCCTGCCCGACTCGGTCAGCCTGGCGCCGTTCGCCACCCGCGCCGCCAGCGTCGAGGCGGCGCTCGCCGCCGCCCTCGCCCGCCACGGCCGCCCCGCGCACGTCGCCGTGCTGCCGCAAGGCCCCTACGTCCTCGCCACCGTGCGCGGCCGCAAACTCTCCCTCGGCCGCGCCTGGGCCGACGAAGCGGCGTAGGGGGCTCGCTGGCCGGCACTGTCTCGGCCCCCGGCATCCGCCGAGCAAGGGCGCCCCTCCGCATGAACTGCCCAGGAGATGAGCAAGCCAACAACGGATTACACGGATTGAGCAGATTTCTGAGCCCTGCTCCGCGAAATCCGCTTAATCCGTGTAATCCGTTGTTGGGTCTCTGAGTTTGGGCAAAGCCTGCCGCCGGGCTTGCTAGAGAAACGGCAGCGGCGCAAAGGACGCGCCCAGGATCCGGTCTGGGTCGGCGTTGAGATGTCGGGCGAGGATGGTGGCGTAGACGCGGCGGAAGTCGATGATGACGTCGAGGTTGCCGTCGAGGACGAGGGCGGCTTCGCGCAGGTCGGGGGCGTCGCCGTAGACGCCGCCTTTCACCGGGTTGCCGATGGCGAAGACGGTGCCGCCGAAGCCGTGGTCGGTGCCGAGGTCGTTGTTCTCGTAGGCGCGGCGGCCGAACTCGGAGAAGACCAGGGTGACGACGCGGTGCGCCAGACCGTGGCCGGCGAGATCGGCGTGGAAGGCGGCGATGGCATCGCCGACCTCGCGCAGCAGCGCCTCGTGGTAGGGCAGCACACCGGACGCCGCATCGTTCTGGCCCGCATGGGTGTCGAAGCCGCTGGTGCCGACGGCGAGGGCGCGCACGCCCTGGTCCGCGGCGATGAGCGCGGCGCAATCGCGCAACGCGCCGGCCAGATAGCTGGGCGGATAGGTGACGCCGGCGGCGACGCGGTACGCATCGCTGATCGTCTGCAGCGTGCCGCCGAGGCCGACGACCTGCTGGCGCAGCGCGCGGTTGCGCTCCGGCACGCCGGGCGCCGCGGCGAGGCCGTGCAGCGCATGGTAGGCGTTGGCGCGTGCCTCGTAGTCCTCCGACGGATACACGCCGAAGCCCTGGATCGAGTACAGCGACAGCGGCGCGAAGCTCGCGCCGGTGAGGATGAGCGCCGCGCTGCTGAAATCGATGCCGGCCGGCAGCGCGTCGGGCAGCACGCCGTCGAGGTAGCGGCCGAGCCAGCCGGTCGGCGGTGCCGACGGGGCGGTGCCGAAGGTGTCGCCGGTCTGGAAGTTCTGCTGGCTGGCCTCGTGGTCGAACAGGCCGCTGGCATCGGGCGGGCAACCGACCCCGTTGATGACGGCGACCTGGCCCTGCGTGAACAGGTCGGCGATGGCGCTCAGGCCGGGGTGCAGCGCGAAGTCCTGCGCGTAGCCCTGCAGCGGCAGCAGCCGCTGGCGCGCCAGGCCGAGCACCGGGCGGAGCTCGCGGTAGCGCGCGTACTGGCGCAGCGGCACGACGGTGTTGAGCGCATCGTTGCCACCGAACATGTTGACCGCGACCACCACCGGATCGCCCGACGGGGCGGGCGCCGCCAGGGCGCGCTCGAGCGGCAACAGCCCGAGGCCGAGGGCGCCGAGGGCACCGGTGCGGAGGAAATCGCGGCGGCTGGTCGACATCTCAATTCACCTGGAAGTCGGGCGAACAGAGGATCAGCCACGCCGCGCCGCGCAGCTTCTCCGCCGTCACCTGCGGGCCGATGAAGTCGAGCACGACCTGGCGCACCGGAGCGGAGAGCGGCGCCGCGAGCAGATCGCGGGCGAGCAGGTCGACCGCCTTCGCCGGCTGCCGATACAGGCGATGGCGGCGCACCATCCCGGCCGAATCCCACGCGGTGTCGAAGAAGTCCTCGTCGACGTAGCTGCTCGCCAGCATGTCGGCGGCCTGGTCGCGCACCACCGCGTACGCCGCATTGACCAGCGCGCCCTTCTGCCCCGGCCGGTAGAAGCTGAAGACCGACGGCGGGTAGTAGACCAGCTGCCCGGCCAGCAGCGTCCAGTAGTACAGCGTCTGGCCGCGGCCGCGCGCGTCGAGCCCGCGCGCCATGCCGACGACGTGCTCGATGGGCGTCTTGTACTGCGTGCGGACGGCAGCGGAGCTGAAGAACTCGGCGTCGTTGAACAGGGCGCGCAACGTGGCGCGCAGATCCCCGTCGGTCGCGGCGAAGACGGTGGCGACGCGCTCGACGTAGCCCGGCGTCGGGCTCTCGGTGGCGAGCTTGAGGATGAGCTCTTTGGCGATGAACGGCGCCATGCTCGGCTGCTGCGTGAGGATGTCGACGACGCGCTCGACGTCGGCCGCCCCACTCTCCTCGTCCGCCGCGATCAGGGCTCCCAGCACGATCTTCTCGCCCGGATCATGCAGGTAGGGATCGTACGTCGCCGGCGCGATCACCTGGGTCGGATCCTCCTCATCGGTGTCGTCGGGATAGCTCGCGTACCAGCCGGTGAGGGCGCGGGCGACTTCCTTGACGTCGGCCTCGGTATACGCCGGGAGCGGTTTGCCCTGCCCGTCGAGGACCAGCGTGCCATCCATGTGGAGCCGGTGGACGCCAAGCGCGAAGAGCTGCAGCAGCTCGCGCGCATAGTTCTCGTTGGGCGGGATGCGATTGCCCTCGTCATCGGTCGCCCGGCCGTTGTTGTAGCTGTTGTCGAGGTAGATGAGCATCGCGTTGTCGCGCGTCACCGCGACGAGCAGGTCGCGGAAGCGGCCGAGCGCCAGGCTGCGGAAGAGCTGCTCCTGATCGCGCATCAGGGTGTAGGCGCCGACCTTGCCGAGCGAGGTGGCGAAGTGCTCGTGCCAGAGGAGGGTCATCTTCTCCTGCAGCTGGCGGCGCGAGGACGCCATGCGGGTGAGCCAGCGCAGCTGCAGGACGAGGCCGTCGTCGCCCGGCACCGGCGGCGGATGAAAGCGCCGCTCGCCGACCCGATCGTCGATCTGGTCGGGGTAGAGCTGCTGCTCGACGTAGGCGGCGGTGCCGCGGTGCAGCACGTCGTGCATCTCGCGGCGGGTCGGCCCGAAGCCCAGCCGGCGCAGGAGATGCCCGGCGAGCACGCGCTGGCGCTCGCGCGCGGCGCGCAGGGC
>JBOHWA010000484.1:0-1957 GCA_050735855.1 Binatia bacterium | reverse complement strand
CCACCTCCCCGGGCACCCCCTACGCAGAGACGGGACTCAGCGCCTTCAGCGGGACCTGTAAGGCCGCCGCGATGCGCGCCAACTCGTCCGGTTGCGCCTGCGCGTCGCCGTTCTCGATGGCCGACAGGCGACCCCAGGCGATGTCGGCGCGCTTGGCCAGCACCATCTGCATCAACCCGCGCTCGAACCGGCACAGCCTGACCGACGTGAGTCGCATCGTCTCATCCTCCCTGCGGTACGAACGCCTACGGCAGCAAGCCTTGTGCCGGGCTGCACACCGACTCGCCGTCCACCCTCCCGGTTGCCAGCCTTCCAGACCTGTGCGCGCCGGCCTCTCGCCGGCGATCAGCCATGTGCGACATGCGATTCCGCCCGGGCCACCCTCCGCTGCCCCGAGCGCCCGGAGGGGCCAGGCCTGTCGTCCGCCATGCGAGAGCCCGCGGCGCCTTCACCAGCAGCGCTCACAGCGCCAGAAGGCGGCCGGCCCGGCGGCCCCCCGGGCGGCGTCACCGCACGCAGCAGGCCGTCAAAGAGTCGTCGGATCCTAGCGCACAACGCGTGCGCCCCGCGGGCCGGATTGGCCAACCTGCAGCCTGCGTGTTACACCCGTTCATACGACGGAGGCAGTCGTCACGGGGCCGCCGGCGCCGGCGTAGTGCCAACCCGACCTGACCTGTATGCGCGCATGGATCGCGGTGAGCGGCCTGCTGATCGCCGCCGGCGTCTCGCTGTTCCTCTACAAGGCGCTGGTCCTCGGCTACCCGCTCAGCACGGCCGAGGAGCCGGGCACCTGGCGGGTCGATTTCGTCGTCACGGTGACCGGCAAGGACAGCCGCACGGTGGTCGAGATCCCGCTGCCGCGCACCTCGGGCTATCAGCGGCTGCTGACCGAAGAGGTCAAGTCGGAGCAGCTCCGCTTCCGCATCGACGAGGTCGACAGCGACCGCGTCGGCCGCTGGAGCGGCCGCATCGACGGCTCGACCAGCCTGACCTACGAGGCGAGCTTCGACGCCCAGGCCTATGCCCGCCCGCTGCCGATCAACGACCCCGGTGGCAAGTACTCCACCTCGGTGGCCGCCTATCTCGGCAGCTCGCCGGGCATCCAGCACACCGACCCGGCCGTCGTCGCGCTGTCGAAGGAGCTGGTGCTCAAGGCGAAGGACAAGGTGGTGCTGGCGCAGGAAGTCTTCGACTTCGTCGCGCATGAGATTGGACCGGTGCGCAGCCCGGCGCCCATGGACGCGGTGACCGTCATCCGCGAGGGGCGCGGCAACGAGCTCGGTCGCGCGCGCCTGTTCTGCGCCCTGACGCGGGCCAGCGGCCTCCCCTGTCGGGTGATCGCCGGCATCGCCCTGGAGAGCGGGCGGCAGGACCAGTTCCGCTACTGGAACGAAGTCTACCTGGGTGGCAACTGGGTGCCGTACGACGTCGTCGAACGCTTCGCCGGCGCGCTGCCGCCCGATCGCCTGTCGCTCGGGGCGGCGCGCGACACCGAGTTGGTGCGGGCCACCAACGCCAGCGCGTTGAGCTATCGCTTCGACGTCCAGTCGGAGCTCGAAACCTACGCCGAGCTGGTGCGGCGTCGGGTCGCCGACTCGCAGCACCCGCTCGACCGCGTCTCGCTGCTCTTCCTCCCCGTGCAGTTGCAGCACACCCTGCGCATCCTGCTGCTGGTACCGCTCGGGGCGCTGGCGATGTGCATTCTGCGCAACATCGTCGGGCTGAAGACCTTCGGCATGTTCATGCCGGTGCTGATCGCGCTCGCCTTCACCGGCACCGGCCTGGCCTGGGGCACGCTCTTCCTCGCCCTGATCTGTAGCTTCGCCCTGCTGTCGCGCCTGTGGATCCAGCGCCTCTACCTGCTGCTGGCGGCGCGCATCGCCTTCATCCTCACCCTGGTCGTGCTGTTGATGGTGGCGCTGTTCATCGTCGGCGACAAGCTCGGCATGCCGAGCGC
>JBOHWA010000483.1:0-5890 GCA_050735855.1 Binatia bacterium | reverse complement strand
GGCAGGGGTGGCGCCCGCGGCCGCACCATCGATGCGGGCGACGACATCGCCGACCTTTACCGTGGCGCCTTCCTTGGAGAGGATCTTGACCACCCCGCCGCTCGGGGCCGGGATCTCGATGCTCGCCTTGTCGGTCTCGAGCTCGAACAACGGTTCGTCCATGGCGACGCTCTCGCCGTCCTGCTTGATCCAGCGGACGATCACGCCTTCCGACACCGACTCGCCGAGGGTGGGAATCTGCACATCAACGGGCATGGGATTTCCTCAGCGCGCGGTCGACGATGTCGGACTGTTCGCTCTGGTGGAACTTGTAGGAGCCGATGGCCGGACTGGCCGCCTCATCGCGGCCGACGTAGCGCAGTTCGCGCCCGCCGAGCAGCTTCGGCAGCCGCAGGTGCATGAACTGCCAGGCGCCCATGTTCCAGGGCTCTTCCTGGACCCAGTACACCTGCTGCGCCTGCGCATACGGCGCCAGCGCGGCGGTCAGCTCGTCGGCGGGGAAGGGGTAGAGCTGTTCGACGCGGACGATGGCGATATCGCGCACTTCGCGCTGCTCGCGCGCCGTCACCAGGTCGTAGTAGATCTTGCCGGTGCACAGCAGCACGCGGCGGACGTCGTGCGGATCGAGCCCCGTCGTCTCGGGCAGTACAGTCTGGAACTGGGTGTCGGTCAGCGCCTCGACCGGCGACACCGCCAGCTTGTGGCGCAGCAGACTCTTCGGGCTCATGACGATCAGCGGCTTGCGGAACGTGCGGTGGATCTGGCGCCGCAGGGCGTGGAAGTACTGCGCCGGTGTGGTCAGGTTGCAGACCTGCATGTTGTTCTCGGCGCACAGCTGCAGGTAGCGCTCGAGCCGCGCGCTGGAGTGCTCCGGGCCCTGGCCCTCGTAGCCGTGCGGCAGCAGCATCACCAGGCCACCCATGCGCTGCCACTTCGATTCGGCCGAGCTGATGAACTGGTCGATGATCACCTGCGCGCCGTTGGCGAAGTCGCCGAACTGCGCTTCCCACAGCACCAGATTGCGCGGGTCGGCGGAGCTGAAGCCGTACTCGAAGCCGAGCACCGCCGCCTCGGAGAGCATCGAGTCGACGACCAGGAACCAGCCCTGCGTCGGGTTGACGTGTTGCAGCGGTACGTAGCGCTCGGCGGTGCTGCGATCGGTGAGCACGGCGTGGCGGTGACTGAAGGTGCCGCGCGCGCTGTCCTGCCCGGTGAGGCGCACGTTGGTGCCCTCGAGCAGCAGGCTGCCGAAGGCGAGCATCTCGGCGCAGGCCCAGTCGATGCCGTCGCCGCGCCGCACCATCTCGGCGCGATCCGCCATCAGCTTGCGCAGCTTCGGATGCGCATCGAAGCCCTCGGGCAGCAGGGTGGTCGCGTCGGCGAGCCCTTGCAGCGTCTCGCGCGGCACGGCGGTCGGCGCGCTCCAGTCGTCGCCGGCCCAGCCGAAGCCCTTCCACACGCCGCCCAGCGCGAACACCTGCTGGCGCGGCATGAAGTCGCGCGCGTAGTTCATCGCATCGGTGAACAGGTCGCGCAGCTCGGCGATGCGGCGCTGCGCCTCGGCCTCGCTGAGCACGCCGGTCGCCGCCAGGTGCTGGGCGTAGAGGTCGCGCACCGTCGGCAGCGCGTTGATGGTCTTGTACATCACCGGCTGGGTGAAGCTCGGATCGTCGGTCTCGTTGTGCCCGTGCCGCCGGTAGCAGTGCAGGTTGATGATGACGTCGATCTTGAACGTCAGGCGGAACGCCGCGGCGAGCCGCGCCGCCTGCACGGCGGCCTCGGGGTCGTGGCCGTTGACGTGGAAGACCGGCGCCTCGATCACCTTGGCGACGTCGCTGGCGTAGCGTGTGAAGCGGTAGTCTTCCGGCCGCGCGGTGAAGCCGACCTGGTTGTCGACGATGACGTGGATGGTGCCGCCGGTGTGGTAGGCGCTGAGCTCCGACAGCCCCAGGGTCTCGGCCACCATGCCCTGGCCGGTGAAGGCGGCGTCGCCGTGCATCAGCAGCGGCATGACGCGGTTGCCGGCGGTGTCCTCGCGGTACGCCTGCTTGGCGCGCACGATGCCCTCGACCACCGGGTTGACCGCTTCGAGATGGCTCGGGTTCGAGAGCAGCGAGATGTGCACGGTGTCGCCGCCGCGCGTCTTGTGGTCGCGCGCGTAGCCGAGGTGGTACTTCACGTCGCCGTCGCCCTGGACGTTGGCCGGCAGGAAGGTGCCCTCGAACTCGGCCAGGATCATCTCGAACGGCTTGCCGAGGATGTTGGCGAGGACGTTGAGGCGGCCGCGGTGCGGCATGCCCATGACGATCTCTCCGACGCCGGCGGCGCCGGAGTCCTCGACCAGCGCGTCGAGCATCGGAATCAGCGCCTCGCCACCTTCGAGCGAGAAGCGCTTCTGGCCGACGTACTTGGTGTGCAGGAACTCCTCGAAGCCGGTCGCCGCCGCCAGCTTGCCGAAGATGTGCAGGCGATCCTCGGTGCTGAGCGCGGGCTGGTTGAGCGTCGGCTCCATGCGCTCCTTGAGCCAGTCGCGTTGCGCCTTGTTCGAGATGTACATGTACTCGACGGCGAAGGTGCGGCAGTACGTGGCGCGCAGCAGGTCGATGAGCTCGCGCAGCGGGCCGCGGTCGACGCCGCGGAACGGCTCGAACGGTACGACACGGTCGAGGTCGGCCTCGGTGAAGCCGAACTCGCTCAGATCGAGCAGGGGGTGCTCGGTGGCGTTGCCGCCGAGCGGATTGATGTCGGCGATCAGATGGCCGAGCTCGCGGTAGGAGTGGATGAGATCCCAGACGCCGATGCTGGCGGTCTCCGCCGGCGCGGCCGCCGCCGCCGGACGGCCGTTGGCGCCGAATTCGAAGCCGGCGAAAAAGTGGGCCCAGTCGGCGCCGACCGAGCGCGGATCGCGCTCGTACTGTCGGTAGAGCTCCTCGACGTAGTCGGGGTTCGCTCGCAAGATGAAGTCCAGATCCATTCGGCTCCGCCGCCTCCTTGCGACAACGCGCGATCCTACCAGATTGATTGCCGAAATCAGCCGGGGCAGGGCGAGTTCAGGCAACTTCTCCGGCCGCTGCCGACGCTTCGAGACCTACGCGGCCGGCGCGGCCGGTGCAAGCCGTGTCGGCCCCGCCGCGGCCGGGCGGCGCGGGGCCTCGCCACCACCAGGCTTCGCCGGATTTTCACCGCCGCATCACGGTCCGGTAACAGCGGCTGCCTAGGCTGTTCTGCGAGAGAGGAGGAACAAGGAGAACGAGATGTTACAGGAACAGATCATAGCCCGGCCGAGCCAGGCCACCTTCGAAGTGCGCCTGGCGCGCACGGCGGAAGAGGTCTATCAGGCCCAGCGGCTGCGCTACCGGGTCTTTGCCGGCGAACTGGGCGCCGCGTTGCCGAGCGCCGCGCTGGGCATCGATCGCGACCGCTTCGATGCCTTCTGCGAGCACCTGATCGTGCGCGAGCGGGTGAGCGGGCGGGTGGTCGGCACCTATCGGATCCTGCCGCCCGAGCAGGCGGAGCTGGCCGGCGGCTGGTACTGCGCGGCGGAGTTCGCGGTCGACCGGCTGCTGGCGCGCCGCGCCGGGATCGTCGAGGTGGGGCGGGCCTGCGTCGACCCCGCCTACCGCAGCGGCGTCACCATCGCGCTGCTGTGGGCCGGCCTGTTGCGCTACGTGCGTCAACAGGGCGGCGAATACGTGATCGGCTGTGCCAGCCTCGACACGGCCGACGGCGGGCACCTGGCCGCCAGCATCTGCCGGCGCATGCTGCAGGAGCATCTGGCCCCGGCGGAGTGGCGGGTGACGCCGCACCGCGCCTTCGTCCTGGAGGGCTGGCGCGAGATCGCCGACGCGCCGCTGCCGGCGCTGCTCAAGGGCTACCTGAGGCTCGGCGCGCAGGTGTGCGGAGCACCAGCCTGGGACGCCGCATTCAACAGCGCCGACCTGCTGCTCGTCCTACCGCTGGCCCGCACCAACCCTCGCTATGTCGAACGCCTGCTGCGCGGCGCCTGACGCGCTGCCGATCCGCCGCCGCCTGCGGCGCCTGACGGCGCTGCTCCTCCTGCTGGGCCGTATGTGGCTGGCGGCGGTGACCCGCGCGGCGCGCCTGGACGCCGCCCGGCGCCGTGCGCTGGCCGGCCGATGGGCGCGCCGCCTGTTGGCGCTCCTGCGCATCGAGGTGCGCGTGTCGGGCAGCGTGCCGCCGGTCGACGAACCGCTGCTGCTGGTCGCCAACCATGTCTCATGGCTCGACAGCTACGCGCTCAATGCCGTCAATGGCGCCCGCTTCGTCGCCAAGTCCGAGGTCGCCGCCTGGCCGGTGATCGGCACGATCGCCGCCCGCTTCGGCACCGTGTTCATCAAGCGCGGCTGCTACCGCGCCGCGGCGCGCACCGTCGGCGTGCTTGCCGAGGCGCTCGGCGGCGGCCATCCGATGGCCGTCTTTCCCGAAGCGACGACCAGCGACGGGCGGGGCCTGCGCCCCTTCTACCCGGCGCTGTTCCAGGCGGCGGTGCGCAGCGGCGCCTGGGTGCAACCGGTCGCCATCTGCTACCGCGACGCCGCCGGCGCCCCGACCGACGCGGCCGCGTATGTCGGCGACATGTCGATCGCCGACTCGCTGCGCCGCCTGCTGCGCGAGCCGCGGCTGATCGTCGAGCTCACCTTCTGCCCGCCGATCGACTCCGACGCCCGCACGCGCCGCGAGCTCGCCGCCGAGGCGCGCGAGCACATCGCGGCGGCGCTCGGGTTGGTAGAGGATCGCCCGCTGCAGCGCGCGGCCTGATGTGGAGTGCGGGAGCTTGCTCCCGCTCTGCGCCGCCCGCGGCGGCTGCCATCTACCCGGCTTTGCCCAAGAACTCAGAAAACCAACAACGGATTGCGCGGATTAAACGGATTTGACGGAGTAGGGCTCAGAAATCCGCTTAATCCGCGCAATCCGTTGTTGCCTTCTGCTTTCTTGGGCAAAGCCCATCTACCCCTCACGCTTGCGGCGCCATTCAGCACCCCGAGGCGCGGTGCGGCCGGCACATCCGCAGCGACTCCGCCGCGCGCAGAGCGGGAGCAAGCTCCCGCACTCCACATCAGGCACGCGGCTTCATCGCGTAGATCCGCGTCACCTCGATGTCGAGCGTGACGGTGCGGCGCGCGCGGCCGGTGGCGCCGGGGCGGGTCTCGCGCCCGCTGTCGGGGACCTCGCGCGCCCGGCCGTAGACGATGGCGGCGGCGCCGTGGTCGCCCCAGGTGGTGAAGGCCACCTCCGGGTTGGCGCGCAGGTCGCGGCGGCGCACGGCGTGCTCGTAGATGGTCGAGCGCAGGCGGCCGTCGACGAACTCGGCATGGACCGGCGCGAGGTGCGGGGCTCCGGCGGGCCCGACGGTGGCCATCGCCTTGAGGCGCGTCTCGTTCCACCAGTTGACGAACGGCGCGGCGCTCAGGCGCCGGTCGGCATGGTCGAAGGTGTCGAGCACTGCGGCACCACCGGACTGCAGGCTGCGGTCGAGCACCGCCTGCAGCGCCGCCAGTACGTCGGCCGGCCAGAGGGCGGGGTCGCGTCCTTCGCGCGGTGGCTCGGCTGGCGGCGGGGGACTGCGGAAGGGCTCAGCGGGGGGGTTCGACATACGTCCCTCCGTATCTGGTCGCATCGAACTTCTCGACCCTATCGTCGCCAGCACGCCTGACGGGCGGCCGCGCCCTCGGTTGGCGACGACTACGCCACCCCACCCGCGGCGCCGAGGGACCGGCGCCCTCCAGACTCAGGCGAAGCCCCTGCCGGGCGCCGGATACGCGGTGCCTGACCAGACGACAAACCTCCACTCGTTGCCAGCACGATTGGAGGGCGCCGGGCCCTCGGCGCCGTGCTCGCGGTCAGCACCCCGCCGCGCCACCGCCGGCGC
>JBOHWA010000482.1:0-2700 GCA_050735855.1 Binatia bacterium | reverse complement strand
CGGCCCGCCCGCTCCGGCGCTCCAAGTACCGCGCCCAGTGCGACGATGCCGTCGTGCAACGCATCCGTCGCCTGGCGCCGGCGCCTGCTCCGTGACCGGACTATGGCGGAACTACACGGCGTCGTCGATCGGGAGGTGGCTAATCGCCGTACATCTCGGTGATGACTCGGCGCAGTGCGGCGGCTTCGTCCTTGGTCAGCGAGCCGATCTTGTCGCCGAGTCGGACCTTGCTCACCGTGCGAATCTGATCCACGGCGATCTCCGCTGGACGACCGCCACACCGCACCGGCAATCGCGATCGCCAGCTTGGGTGCAGCTCGCTGGTCAACGGGCAGACGGTGACCGTCTGCACCCGTCGGTTCAGCGCGTCCAAGCTGACGATCACCGCCGGCCGGGTCTTCGCCATCTCGGCGCCGCGGGTTGGATCGAGCGCGGTCCAACGAATCTCGTAGCGCTTCATCGCCGCTTGCGCGCACCGGGTTTGGCTCGGTAGCGCGTTGGCGCCTCTGCAACTCGACTCGTCTCGGCCTGCCAAGGTAGCTCGGCCAGCCCGTCGCCGGTGGCGGTGTCCCACGCACCCCAGTCTTCGTTGCAGGCGGCCATCTCGCGCGCGGTGTCGTCCCACGACAGCTTCTCCACGGCTGAGCCAGTTGGTCGCAGCAAGATGCCGTCGCTCCTCTCCTCCATCAGAATGGTCGCGCCGATGCGGTAGCGCCGCAGCGCCGCCGCCGGTAGCCGAACGCCGCGTGAGTTGCCGATCCGCGCGACCTTGAGCTTCACGATGGCCATGTAGCCACTGTAATAACATTCTCGATCGAGCCGCAACCGCGCCGCGGGCCGGACAGGGTGCAGCGCACCGAATCCGCAGCGCCTCGTGGGCGCTTTGCCGATGCGGATTGGCCCCACATCCTCGCTCCGGCGGCGGGTCCGCGCCGGCGATGATCAGGCACTGGAGGCGCGCAGCCCACTTTCCGAGCCGCCAGCCAACGCTCTGAGACGTGGTCCGAAGACTCGAGCGAGCAACTCGACGCGCGTCCGCAACCACTCGAACTGCTCCGGCCATCGCGCTTCATCCCGAATGTCGGCAGCCGTCCGCAGGAACACACGGCACATCTTCGCGGTGTCGGGGTCGTACCAGATGAGCGGCTGTCCAACTTCCCGTTCGATGGCGGTTCTGTCGTCGCTCAAGCGGGCGAACCATTCTTTGGCCGCAGCGCCGTCCAGGTACAACTCGACGCGGTTCTCGGATCCGGCGGCGTTGTTCTCAGAATCCCACAGCGAAGCGACCGAGACGAGGTGCGCGCCGTTGAGACCGATCGAATGGTTCATCCAGTTGCAGGGCGCGGGCTTCTGACAAGCCACGGCGTGAAGTCCCCAAACTCGCTCTTCCACACGTTGCGCAGAGCTACCTTTTCGAGTCGGCCAAGCGTTGGCGGAATCATGCGATGCTCCTCCGTGCGTCC
Organism: Binatia bacterium; assembly: GCA_050735855.1. Classification (GTDB taxonomy): domain Bacteria; phylum Desulfobacterota; class Binatia; order HRBIN30; family CADEER01; genus JBOHWA01. The sequence goes on along the minus strand of JBOHWA010000482.1, from coordinate 1,237 downwards.
GCGCAGGTAGATCGCCCGACGCCCGACGCCGTCATCCCTTGAAGACCTCGCGTCCGTGCCAGTCGAGAAGCTCTCTGCTCGGACGCCAGGCCTCGTGTTTCGGGACGTCGATCGCCGACCCGTGCAGACTGTAGTAGCTCCGACCGTTCTTGAATTCCTCCCGCAGGCGGTCGAAGAAGCCGAAGCCGGCGATGGCCTTCCGTGGCGCCCGCAGTTTGAAGAAGAACAACTCGCCGGGCCGCAACCTTCGAAACGTCCTACCCCCGTGTGGCTGCCAGAAGTTGACCTCATCGACGCGCGCTTGGGCGCAGAGAAATGAGTACCAGTCTGGATCGGTCAGGCCGATGTAGCCGTTCGCAATGTCCATCGGGCGCTCCCGTCAAACCTGGGTGTCGAGCCCGGCAAAGCGCGTCCGGATGTACTCCTGCGCGCTGTCGGGCGGCAACCTGACGGTTCCCGGCCCGCTTCTGACGAAGAAGTCGCCGTCGGCTGCCGCTTCCATCTCCTTCCACTTGAGGAACACTGGCTCGGGGCTGCGCTGGCAGGTGACGACGCACACCGTCCGGCCCTGGACGATCTGCGTCTTCGGGTCGATGCAGGTGCCGGCGCGGTCGCCGAGGGCGTTGCGGACGATCTGCGCCAGGTGGAGCATGAACTTGTCGTCGTGCTCGAGCTGGTCGCGCTCGATGCCGACGATGCTGCGGTCGTCGGCCACGCCGATCAGCAGGTCGCCGCCCTCGGTGTTGAGGAACGCGGCGATGGTCTTGAGCACGGCGTGCGTGACGCCCCTGTCGTCCTGCCGATCCTCCTTGAGGCTCCAGCGCAGTGTCGACTTGAACTCCAGCGTCTTCGACTCGCCGCGCTTGATCAGTTCCTCGGCGCTGCGGTGGCCGCGCAGGTACTGGTCGAAGAGCAGGTTCTTGATCACCTCGCCGAAGGCGCGGTCGTCGGTGATGCGCTTGTAGAGGTCGAAGTTCGAGTCGACGATCTCCTGGATGACGTGCTCGACCTTCTGGTCGAAGGTGAGCCGCACGTTCTCCCGCGTGTTGACTCTCGCGGCGGCGTCGAGCGCCGCGTCGTCGTCGAGCTTCCCCATCATCTGGCCGAGGGTCACGCGGTGCTCGGGACCGAGGTTGAGCCCGAAGCGCTCGTTCAGCGCGGCGATGATGTGAGAGAGCGTCTCCAGCTCGTCGGGTGTGGTGCTGTGGCCCTGCTTCGTGCTCACGGGGTCGAGCAC
>JBOHWA010000481.1:0-4992 GCA_050735855.1 Binatia bacterium | reverse complement strand
GTCCCTCGGCGCCGTGCTCGCCGCGCCCACCGCGGTTGAGATCAGCACGGCGCCGAGGGATCGGCGCCCTCCACCAGAGGCAGACCCGCGGTGCAGGAAGCTGCCGAGAGGGCGGCACACCACAGTGTGCGCCGGATTCAAAAGGCGCCCACTACGGGGCGCTCCCGGAACCCCCCGAACGGGCTCGCCCTGGGCCCCGCGTGCCGCGCAGCCGGCCGCAGCCTAGTGCGCGGCGGCGCCGCCGCCAGCGGCGAGCTTGGTCTTCAGCTCCTCGATCTGCTGCTGCAGCTCTTTCTTGTCGCGCTCGATCAGGGTGATGCGGCTGCGCTCGGTGTCGCGCTCCTTGACCAGGCTCTGGGCGCGGTCGCTCAGCTCCTCGACCTGCTCCTGCAGCTGGGTGGCCTGCCCCCAGAGCTGGAAGCCGACGAACAGCCCGGCGAAGAACACCACCGCCATGACCACGCCACGCTGCGCATAGGTCCAGATGCGATCGCGTAGCTGGTCGGCTTCGGAACCCTGGCCTTCGACTCGTGATGGCTGCATCGCGACCCCCCAAACCGTCGAGAACGAACGTCGAGAACGAAAGAGTGCTCTCGTCTAGCACAGGCTTCCGCGCGCTGGGAAGCCTGCGCGTTGCGCGCACCGCCGGTGACCACGGCACCCATCGGACGGCGTGCGCAAACGCATTCCGATCGGCAGCCGCGTGGCAATGCGTGGGCGTGTGCAACGCTGCGAGGCGCCGCAGGCCCGGACGGTCACATACCATGTGGCAAGCCCGCATCAGGCACCGGGATTGCTTGCATCCTGCCCCTGCCATGATCAGGGAAGCCGAAGCGATCGTCCGCAAGCAGCGCTTCCTGCTCGTCCGCTATCTGCTCATCCTGGTCACCGGGGCGGTCGGCTTCCTCGAGACCACCCAGGGCTCGCCCATGCCGGTCGCCGTCCTGGTGGCCCTGGCGATGTTCTCCAATCTGTTCCTCGGCACGGTGCCACCGTTCAACTTCTTCGACGCCACGATGCAGGCACCGATCCTGGTGACCGACACGGCGCTGGTCTCGTCGGTGCTCCTGCTCTCGCGCGCCAGCCAGGAGTTCTTCCTGTTCTTCTTCTTCATGCTGATCATGGCGGCCAAGATCGAGAACCTGGTGGCGCTGGCCTGCGGCGCGGCGTTGATCGGCGTGACCAGCCTGCTCTTCACCGACACCTCGGCCGGGATGCTCAGCCCGCTGCTCATGCGGGTGCCGTTTCTGCTTGCCACGGCGCTGTTCTACGGCTACGTCGTGCTGCCCGAGCGCACCGGCCAGATGATCCCACTGGCCAAGGCGCGCGTCGTGCGCACACCGGCTCGCGCCCGCGCCAACGTGTAAATCCCCCGACCCTTGCGGCGCTTGGCGCAAAACCGCTAAGTCGCCCTCTTCGCTGGCGGCCTGCCAGCGTCTATTCGGGAGCATGGGGAGCGAATGAAGCGGCAAGGGGTACGGCGCGAGTCGCCGCTCGCGTGGGTCTGGCTGGCGATTGCAGCGGCCGCCTTCGCCGTCGTCGCCTGGTACTGCTGGCGCGGTCAGCTCGGCCTGGCGGAGCTGGCGCTGTTGCTGATCAGCGTCGTGCTCTTCTTCCTCGGGCGCCGCCGGGCTCCGGCCGCGGCGCTGGCGACGATCGATATGTCCGCCAAGACGCTCTTCACGCTGGTGGGCATCATGGCGTTGCTGCGCCACCCGGTCCCGGTCAGCGACGACACCCGCCTGCCGATCTACGACGCCATCCTGCAATACCTGCCCTACGTCGACACCCGCACCTTCATCACGTTCGGCCTGCTGGCGATGGCCATCAAGTTCGTCGGCGTGACGTCGTCCGCCTTCGCCTGGCACCTGCTGCTGGTCGGCCAGGGCATCCGCTTCCCGTTCCTGCAGGCGATCATGACCGCCTTCCTGATCGGTCGCTTCATCGGCACCTTCCTGCCCAGCACCATCGGCCTCGACGGCTACACGCTGTACGAAGCCGGGCGCTACTCGAACCAGTGGTCGCGCGTCGTGACCGCCAAGGCGCTCGAGAAGCTGATCGGCATCACCGGGCTGTTTCTCGGCATGGTCCTGACCCTGCCGTTCGGCTACCAGGTCATCGTCGACGTCATGAGCCACCTCAATCGGCCCGACGCCGCGCCGCTGATGGCCGGCCTCATCGCTGTGGTCGGCGGCGGCATCTCGCTGGCGGTGATCCTCATCCTGGTCTGGCCGGTGCTCCTCACCACGGTGCTGACCGTCGGCGGCCGCTACCTGCCGGGCGGGGTGCGGGCGCAGCTCGACACCCTGACGCGCGCTGTCGGGGCCTACCGCGGCCAGCTCGGCCTGTTGTTCCTGGCGCTCTTCAGCAAGTTCGTCACCCACTTCACCACCGCGGTGGTGTACTTCTTCACCGCCCTCGCCATCGGCGTGGTCGGGGCGCAGTTCTGGCCGATCGTCTTCGGCTCGACGATCCAGATCATGGGGACGATCTTCGCGCCGACCATCGCCGGCGAGGGGGCACGCGAGGCGTTTCAGGCGCTGCTGCTGTCGAAGCACCTCGGTGGCGTCGCCCAGGCGGTGCTCTCCGGCGCGCTCGGCTTCATCGCCGCCGAGGCCGCCACCCTGTGGGGCGGGGCGTTCCTCTGGGTGCGCACGCCGAGCTGGCGGCCGCGCTTCGCCATCGTCGATGGGCAGCAGGTCGACTACGGCTGGATCGACGAGCGCGACGCGGTCGGCATCGAAGCGGCGAAGCTCGCGGCGACCTCGGCCGGCCGCTCGGCGTAGCGCCCTAGCTAGCGCCGGGTGTTGGCGTACAGGCGCAGCGCCTGGTTCTGCGCCGCCACCTCGCACAGCGCCGCGTCGGCGGCGCTGGTCGCGCCGGCGCTCAGCGCCGCCTGACAGCGCTGGATCGCCTCCCATTGCGCCGCCACGTCGTCGAGCAGTTCGGCGTGCTCGTCGGCCTCGTCGATCGCGTCCACCCGCGGTCGCGTGCCGAGCTCGACCAGCCAGGCGTAGACGATCGCCGCGGTGAACAGCAGCGGCACGCGCAGCAGGACGCTCGAGCGCCAGAGGGTCGCATCGCCGGTGAACCAGACGATCGCCAGGTACGACGCGGTCAACGCCAGCGTCGCCAGCGCGATCGGCCCGATGCGCAGCCCGGCGATGGCGAGGATCAGAATGCCGAGGCAGAGCAGGATGAGCTCGATCGAGAGCTGATTGGCGAGATAGAGCGAGGCGACGATCAGCAGCGCATCGACCGCGGCGAGCGCCAGGCCGAACAGCGCCGACTCGGCGAGCGCCGGCCGCAGACGGCCGACCACCAGGTTGGTGGCCAGAAAGCCCGCCACGACCAGCGGGCCGAGCGCATGCGGGTCGCCTGATTCGCGCCCGAACAGCACGAGGTACGCGCAGGCGATGGCCAACGCCCATTGCACGTGCAGGATGGTGCCGAGCCGGGCGCCCTCCGGCGCGGCCGACGCCGCCGCGAGACTGTCCGACTCCGCGGCGGTCAACGTTCCGTGTGCCATTGTCTCCTCCTTGAGCTGGCGCACAGCAGTGGAGCAAGCGTGGTGCCAGGGCACGTTCGACCGTGTGCGGCCCGATGCCGAGCGCGGCATGTGCCGCAACGCGCTCATCGGTCCGCCGCCCGCGCTCGATTGACGCTCCGGTGACACTGCGGCAAAGACTGGCGCATGCCGCATCATCCGACTCGCGCCGGGATCCACCTCCTCGACGGTCGCTTCTACGCCGAGGATCCGCACCGCCATTTCGACTGGATGCGCACCCACGCGCCGATCTACTGGGACGAGGCGAGCGCGCTGTGGGGCGTCACCCGCCACGCCGACGTCATGGACCTGTCGAAGCGCCCCGAGGCCTTCTGCAGCGGCCAGAGCAGCCGGCCGGACGCGCCGCCGATGCCGTCGATGATCAATTTCGATGCGCCGATGCACAAGCGCCGGCGCGGCCTGGTCAGCAAGGGCTTCACGCCGCGCCGCGTCGCCGACCACGAGCCCAAGGTGCGGCAGATCTGCATCGACCTGATCGAGCGCGCGCGCGCCAAACAGCACTTCGATTTCGTCCGCGACGTCGCCGCGCCACTGCCGATGATCATCATCGGCGACCTGCTCGGCGTGGCGCACGAGGACCACGACATGCTGCTGCGCTGGTCGGATGACCTGCTCTGCGGCCTGTCGGCGACGGCGACGCAAGCCCAGATCGACGCGGTGATGCGCGCCTTCGAAGAGTACAGCGACTACCACCGCGGGGTGGTCGCCGACCGCCGCGCCCGCCCGCTACAGGACGACCTGATGAGCATCCTGGTGCACGCCGAGATCGACGGCGACCGTCTCGACGACGAGGCGCTGCTGCAGGAATCGCTGCTCATCCTGGTCGGCGGCGACGAGACCACCCGCCACGTCATCAGCGGCGGCATGCACGCCCTGCTCGCCAACCCAGACCAACTCGCCCGTCTGGTCGCCGAACCATGGCGCATCCCGACCGCCGTGGAGGAGATGCTGCGCTGGGTGAGCCCGGTGCAGAACATGAACCGCACCGCGACGCGCGACATCGCGGTGCGCGGCGAGACCATCCACGCCGGCGACAAGGTGCTGCTGCTCTACCCGGCCGCCAATCGCGACGACGCCGTCTTCGCCGCGCCGCACACCTTCGACGTCACCCGCGACCCCAACCCGCACGTCGCCTTCGGCGGCTACGGCGCCCACTTCTGCCTCGGGGCGAGCCTGGCGCGCATCGAGATGCGGGTGATGTTCGAGGAGCTGGTGCGGCGGATGCCGGATCTCCAGCTGGCGAGCGCGGAGGCACCGCCGTTGCGGCCGTCGAACTTCATCGTGGGGATCGAGAGTCTGCCGGTCGTGGTGGAGTGAAGACCCATTTCATTCAGGGCTCGGGCGAGGGCTCGGGCCAGGTTGGCGACTGAACGCCCCGCCCCCCCGCCAAGAGCGGGCGGGCCGCCCGCGCTCCCAGCGCGAGC
>JBOHWA010000480.1:0-2128 GCA_050735855.1 Binatia bacterium | reverse complement strand
GCACCCGACCCGCCACCCCCGGCGCCGAGGGACCGGCGCCCTCCAGGCGCGCCGGATTCAACGCGGTGCGGCGCCCGGCGCGGTCGATCGCGCCGATCAAATCCGGGCCGCCGCCGGCCGATGTCTGAGACGATCAGACCTTGTCTGGATCCGTCGCCTTGAGGAACGGGCGCAGCAGGTCGACCGGCAGCGGGAAGATGGTGGTCGAGTTGTGCTCAGCGGCGACCTCGGTGAGGGTCTGCAGAAAGCGCAGCTGCAGGGCGGTCGGGTTCTTGCCGAGGATTGCCGAGGCCTCGGTCAGGCGCTGGGCGGCCTGGAACTCGCCCTCGGCGTTGATCACCTTGGCGCGCCGTTCGCGCTCGGCCTCGGCCTGCGCCGCCATGGCGCGCTGCATCTCCTGTGGCAGGTCGATGTGCTTGATCTCGACCGTCGTCACCTTGATGCCCCAGGGGTCGGTCTGCGCGTCGAGGATCTCCTGGATGTGCTGGTTGATCTGCTCGCGCTCGGAGAGCAGTTCGTCCATCTCGCGCTGGCCGCAGACGCTGCGCAGCGTGGTCTGCGCCAGCTGCGAGGTGGCGAACAGATAGTCGACCACCTCGACGATGGCGCGGCGCGGATCGACGACGCGGAAGTAGAGCACGGCGTTGACCTTCACCGAGACGTTGTCCTTGGTGATGACGTCCTGCGGCGGCACGTCCATGGTCACCGTGCGCAGGTCGACCTTCTCCATGCGCTCGACCATCGGGATGACGTAGACGAGGCCTGGCCCGCGGGCGCCGACCAGGCGGCCGAGGCGAAAGACGACGCCGCGCTCGAATTCCTTCAGCACCTTGAGCCCGCTGAAGATCAGCGCGGCGCCGAACAACACGATGGTGATCAACGGACCGAACATGCGCGCTCCTCTCAGGCGGCGCCGCGGCGGCGCACGTGCAACTGCAGGCCGACCACGGCGACCACCTCGACCGCATCGCCGACCGCCAGCGGCTGGTCGCTGGCAGCGTCCCAAAACTCTCCATGCACGAACACCTTGACCCGCTGCGGCGCCCCCGACACCCGGCGCACGTCGCCGACCTTGCCGATCATCCCCTCGGCCCCGACCGCCGAGCGGCTGCGCTGCGAGCGCACCACCAGCCAGCCGACCGTCAGCGCGAAGCTGCCGAGGGTCAGCGCAGCGCCGGCGATCAGGCCGCGGTCGAGCTGCATCGACGCATCCGGCGTGTCGAACAGCAGCAGCGAGCCGAGGACGAAGGCGACCAGCCCGCCGACCCCGACGACGCCGAAGCTGGGCAGGAACGTCTCGGCGATCAACATCGCGACGCCGAGCCCGATCAGCGCCAGGCCGCTGTAGTTGATCGGCAGGACCTGCAGCGCGGCCAGCGCGATCAGCAGGCAGATGGCGCCGGCGACGCCGGGAAACAGCAGGCCGGGGTTGGTGAACTCGACGTACAGGCCGAGCAGGCCGGCCATCAGCAAGACGTAGGCGACATTGGGATGCGCCAGGACGTTGAGCACCACCTGGCGCCAGCTCATCGCGAACGGCGTCACCGTCGCCCCCGCAGTGGCCAGCGTGACGGGGCCGTCGGGCAGCACGACGCGCCGCCCGTTCGCCTGGCGCAGTACGTCGTTCAGATCGGCGGCGACGAAGTCGACGACCTTGAGCTTCACCGCCTCGCTCTCGGTCGCCGAGACGCTCTCGCGCACCGCCTTCTCCGCCCACTCGACGTTGCGCCCGCGCTGTTCGGCGATGGTGCGGTTGAACGACGCGGCGAAGTTCTCCACCTTCTCGCCCATATCGCCCTCGATGTTCTCCCCCTGGCCGCCGACCGGATGGGCCGAGCCGATGTTGGTGCCCGGCGCCATCGCCGCGATGTGCGCCGCCAGGGTGATGAAGACCCCGGCGGAGGTCGCGCCCCCACCGCGCGGCGAGACGTACACGATCACCGGCAGCGGCGCGGCGAGCAGGTCCTGCACGATGGTCTTGGTCGACTCGAGCAGCCCGCCCGGCGTGTCGAGCTCGATCACCACCGCCGACGCACCGCGCGCGCCGGCGTCCGCCAGGCCGTCGTGGATGTAGTCGGCGGTCGCCGGGTTGATCGTCCCGTCGACCACCAACAGCGCCACCTCGCGG
>JBOHWA010000479.1:0-8887 GCA_050735855.1 Binatia bacterium | reverse complement strand
GCAGCCGGCATCGCCGGGTCGGCGCGGTCCGTCCCGGGTCGCGCTGCCGGTACCGGGCGCCGCTTGCGGGCGCGCTGGCCGCCGGGTGCCGCGATGCCGACGACCGTCGGCATCGACGACGCTGCGCCCGCATGCGACCGTTTGGCTGTCTTCATCGTCGTCCAGATGCCCCGATGCCTGCCCAGCAGCGGAGCCGACCCCCCGACAGCAGCTTGATCTCACCCCTTCACGCGTCTCCTGTCAATTCGATAATAGTGTGGGGCGCGCCGGGCGCTCGGGCTCGCAGATCAACGTATGGGGCGTCGCCTGGCTGACGCGAACCCGCACCAGGTCGCCGGGAGCGGCGTGCGCGGCGGGAAACACCGCGGTTTTGAAGTGCGCGGTCTTGCCGACCAGCCACCCCGCACGGCGACGCGCGGGGCCTTCGACCAGCACCTCGACCTCGCGGCCGACCAGGCCGGCGTTGATCTCCGCGCCGATCCCCTCCTGCAGCTCGATCACCGCCTGCAGGCGGCGGCCCTTCTCCGCTTCGGAGACGGTCTCGTCCCACTTCCCCGCCTTGGTATGGTCGCGGCGCGAATACTTGAACATGTACGCGCTGTCGAAGCGCACCGCGCGCAGCAGCGCCAACGTGGCCTCGAAGTCGGCCTCGCGCTCGCCGGGGAAGCCGACGATGATGTCGGTGGTCAGCGCCACGCCGGGAAGCGCGCCGCGCACGCGGTCGACCAGCGTGAGGTAGGTGTCGATGTCGTAGCCGCGCTCCATCCGCGCGAGCACCGCCGGCGAGCCCGACTGCACCGGCAGGTGGAGATGCGGACAGACCGTCGGGCAGGCGGCCATCGCCGCGATCACCGCGTCGCTCATGTCGCTCGGGTGCGGCGAGGTGAAGCGCAGGCGGGCGAGGCCGTCGACGGCGTCGGCGGCGCGCAGCAGCGCGCCGAAGTCGGTGCCACCGTCGCGGTAGGCGTTGACCGTCTGGCCGAGGAAGACGACCTCGCGGAAGCCCTCGGCGACCGCGTCGCGCACCTGGCCGAGCACCGCGTCGGCCGGCACGCTGCGCTCGCGCCCGCGCACGTACGGCACGATGCAGAAGGTGCAGAACTTGTCGCAGCCGCGCATGATGGTGATCCAGGCGCGCGCGCCGGCGCCGCGCTGCGGCGCCAGATCGGCGTACGTCTCCTCGCGGTCGAGCCGCACCTCGACGAACGGATCGCCGCTCAGCAACTCGGGCAGGTGGCGGTAGGCGTCGGGGCCGACGATGAAGTCGAGGTGCGGCGTCTGCGCCAGCAACTTGTCGCGGAAGTGCTGCGCCATGCAGCCGGCGAGGCCGATCTGCACGTGCGGGCGGCGCTGCTTGTGGCGCACCAGCGTGCCGAGCCGGCCGTAGATGCGCTCCTCGGCGTGCTCGCGGATGGCGCAGGTATTGAGCAGGATGACGTCGGCCTCCGCCGGGTCGGCGGTCGACGTGTAGCCCGAGCGCGCCAACTGCCCGCGCAGCAGCTCGGTATCCGCCACGTTCATCTGGCAGCCGTGGGTCTCGATGTAGATGGAGGGCATGCGAGCCGCTGTTTATACGAGCCGGCGCGGGGCGAAGGCAACGCGGCGCCGAGCACCACGAAGGGGGTCAGGTCGCGCGCAGCGCGACCGCGGGGTCGATGCGCATGGCGCGCAGGGCGGGCAGGATCGCCGTCGCCAGGCCGACGCCGACCAGAATGGCGACGACCGTGACCGCGCGGCCGAGCAGCAATACCGGCGCGGCCTGCAGCGTCTGGTTGGCCGCCGCGCTGGCGCTCGCCTGCACGCCGAGCCAGCCGATCGCCACGCCGAGCAGGCCGGCACAGAGCGTCACGGCCAGCGTCTCGGCCAGGCTCTCGACGAAGATCGCCCGGTTCGAGGCGCCGAGGGCCTTGCGCAGGCCGATCTCGCGCGTCCGCTCGGACACCATCGCCAGCATGATGTTCATCACGCCGACGCCGCCGACGGCGAGCGTGATCAGGCTGGCGGCGGTGAGGAAGAGCCGCAGCGCCAGGAGCAGGCCGCGCACCAGGTCGACGACCTCCTGGACGTTGAAGTAGCCCATGGCCGCGTCGTCGTCCTGGCGGAAGCCGTGGTGGCGGCCGATGATCGCGCGCACCAGGCGCACCGTGTCCCAGCTGCCGGCGCGCGTGCGCGGCGCGAAGATCACCTGGTCGATGACGTCGCTGCGCGTGAACCAGGTGCGCGCGGTGGTGAACGGAATCAGCGCCACCTCGTCGTCCATCGGCCCCATGTAGAGGATCTGATCGCCCTTCGCCTCGGTGACGCCGACCACCTCGAACGGGATGCCTTCGACATGCACGGTCTGGCCCACCGCCTGGCGGGCGCCGAACAACCGGGCGGCGGCGCGCGCGCCGAGCACGACCACGTTGCGGTCGAGGTCGACGTCGCGCCGCGTCAGCCCGCGCCCCCGCGCGACGACGAAGTTGCGCACCGGCACCGTCGCCTCGGACCCGCCGTAGGTGAAGACCAGCTTGGTACGCCCGGCGGCGCGCATCACGCGCGGGCCGAGCCAGATGTTCGGCGCCGCGTGCTCGACCGCCTGCAGCGCGTCGATGCGCTCGACGTCCTCGCGCTCGAGCTCGACGACGCGCGAGCCCCGCTGGCCGATGTGCTGCTTGGTCGCCACGCCGGGGAAGAGAAAGACGATGCGCTGGCCGAGCTTGTCGAGCTGGCGTTCGAAGTGCTGGTCGTAGCCGTCCGCCGAGGCCGACAGGTAGGTCAGCATCGCCGCGCCCCAGGCGATGCCGAGCGAGGTGAGGCCGAAGCGGAAGGCGTGCGCGCGCAGGCTCTGCAGGGTGTGGCGCAGCAGGTCGAGCATCGCCGTCACTCCGCCCGCAGGGTCACCGACGGATCGACGCGCGACGCCAGCCAGGCGGGAAAGAGGCCGGAGAAGAGCCCGACCAGCGTCATCACGGTGAGCGCCACCGCGATCGTCTCCCAGCGCACGATCGGCACGGGGATCAGGTCGCCCGTCGCCAGGCTCGCCAACCCGATGCACCCGGCCAGGCCGAGCCCGATGCCGAACAGACCGCCGAGCGCGGTGATGACGAACGTCTCGAGGAAGAACTGCACCAGGATGTCGCGCCGTCGCGCCCCGACCGCGAGCCGCACGCCGATCTCCTGGCGCCGCTCCTGCACCGAGTCGAGCATCATCGTCAGGATGCCGACGCCGCCGATCATCAGCGTCGTCGCGCCGAGGGTGAAGAGCAGGCTGCCCATCTGCTCGAGCGGCAGCTTCTCGAGCGCGTCAAGCGGGCTGGCGGTGCGGATCGCCTCCTCGTCCGTTGCCGAGATGCGCAGGCGTTCCGCGAGGACCGCCCGCATCTCGCGCTCCGCCGCCTTGCGGACACCGCGATCCTTGACGCTCAACAGGATGCTGTCGACCACCTCCGCGTCGCGCCCGTAGCGCGGCCCGAAGGTGAACAGCGTCGTCAGCGGGATCCACACCTGTTCATCCAGGCGGGTCGGTCCGTCCTGCCAGAGCTGCATGCCGACGCGCCCGAGCAGGCCGACGACCTCGAACGTCTCGCCGCCGATGCGGATGGCGCTGCCGACGCCGCCGTGCGGGCCGAGAATGCGCTCGCGCGCCTCGCTGCCGAGCACGGCGACGCGCCGGCGGTGCAACAGGTCGTTGCGATTGATGCCGCGGCCGGCGCTGACCCGCACGCCGCGCAGCGCGACGTGCTCCGGCGTGACGCCGCGGATGTTGAGGCTGGTCGCGGTCTGCCGATAGGTGACCTCGCGGAAGAACTGCGACTCGGGCACCACCAGGGTCGAGAGCCGGACGCGGTCGCGCACGGCGTCGACGTCATCGAGCGTGAACCACAACATCCGTCGATCGGCGGCGGGCGAGAACTCCTCGCCGATGTTGCCGGCGATGACGTGCACCAGGTTGCGGCCGACGCGCGTGTACGACTCCTCCATCATCACCCGCACGCCGAGGCCCCAGGCGAGCAGGAAGACGACCGACGCCGTGCCCCAGACGATGCCGAACAGGGTCAGCACGGTGCGCAGCCAGCTGGCGCGCAGCGTGCGCAGCGCCTCGCGGATGGCTTCACGCAGGCGCATGCGGATCTGACGGGGCCGCGGGCGCCGCCGCGGCGTCGCCGTGGTCGATGCGCCCGTCGCGAATGCGGATCAGCCGTTCGCCGCGCGCGCCGATGCGCGGATCGTGCGTGACCATGACGACGGTGGCGCCGCCGCGGTTGAGCGCCAGCAGCAGGTCGAGGATGGCATTGCCGGTCTCGGTGTCGAGGTTGCCGGTCGGCTCGTCCGCGAGGATCACGCTGGGGTCGTTGACCAGCGCGCGGGCGATGGCGACCCGCTGGCGCTCGCCGCCCGAGAGCTCGGCGGGGAGGTGGCGCGTGCGCGCCGCGAGGCCGACGCGTTCGAGCGCGCTGAGCGCGCGCTGCCGTCGCTCGCGGCGCGGCACGCGGCGATAGCCGAGCGGCAGCTCGACGTTGTCGAGCGCGGTCAGCCGCGGCAGCAGGTTGAAGCTCTGGAAGACGAAGCCGATCGCCTCGCCACGCAGCGCGGCGAGGCCGTCGGGCGGAATGGCCTCGACGGCGCGGCCGTTGAAGCGGTAGCACCCCGCCGTCGGCTGCAGCAGGCAGCCGAGGATTTCCATCAGCGTCGTCTTGCCCGAGCCGGACGGCCCCATGATGGCCACCAGCTCGCCGCGGTCGATGCGCAGATCGATGCCGCGCAAGGCGTCGACCGCGAAGCGCCCGGAGACATAGCTCTTGGTGATGCCGACCAGCTCGATGACCGGCGTCGCACCTGCAGTCGAGGCCATTTCAGCCGCTCCGCGCAAGCGGGAAGTCCTCCAACGGATCAAACGGATTGAACGGATTCGGCCAACGAGAATCCAGACATCCGTTCAATCCGTTCAATCCGTTGTTCGCTTTCAGGATCGTGTGTGCACGCCTCATTTCAGCCGCACCTCGTCGCCCGCCGCGAGCCCGTCGAGCACTTGCGCGCGCCCTTGCTCGACGATGCCGACGCGGATGGTCTGCGGCTCGACGCCGGTCGCGCTGCCGGCGACGACCTTCTCGACGAAGATCCGGTCGCCGTCGTAGAGCAGCGCGGTCTCGGGCACGATCAGCGCGTCGTCGACCACCTCCGCGACGATGTCGGCGTCGGCCGACATGCGCGTCCGCAGTTGCACCGCCGGATCGACCACCCGCACCTCGACCTCGAAGTAGGTGACGTTCTGCCGGCGCTCGCCGAGCGGTTTGACCTTGCGCACTTCGCCCTCGAAGCTCTTGCCGGCGTAGGCCTCGGTGCGGATGCGCGCCTTCTGTCCGAGCGTCACCCAGGCGATCTCGTTCTCGTCGACCAGACCCTCGAGATGCAGGTCGCCGTCGTCGGCGATGGTGAGCACGCGGGTGCCGCCGGTGACCGAGGCCACCGAGGCCACCGCCGAGCCCTCCTTGACGTCGACGTCGAGGATGCGGCCGCGCATCGGCGCGACGACGGTGGTGTAGCTCAGCTGGATGAGCAGCGAGTCGAGCACGGCCTGGTCGCGCGCCACCGCAGCGGCCGCCGCGTCGTGCCGCGCCCGCGCATCCTCGCCCTCGCTCTCCGAGTTCATCTCGCCGCGGCGCAGCACCAGCGCGCGGCGCAGCTCCGACTTGGCGCGCTCCAGCTCGGCGCCCGACCCGGCGTGGCGCGCCCGCGCCTCGGCCACCTGCGCCTCGAGCAGCTCGCGCTCGATCTCGACCAGCGGCTGGCCGGCCTCGACATCGTCGCCGGCTTCGACATGTACACGGTCGACGATGCCCGAGAGCCGCGAGCGCACCTCGACCTCCTTCTCCGGCTCGATCGTCCCGGTCGCCACCACGATGCGCTCGATGCGGCCGCGCTCGGCGCGCGCCGTCGGGCCCACCTCGGTCGGCGCCGAGCGGCCACAACCGGCGCCGAACGCAACGATGGCGCACGCGACCCCATACGCGACTGCTCGACCGCGCCGTGCCGATACTCCCTCAGTGGGCTCGCCCATCCAGCTCCCCCGCAGCTGCGCCTGGTATTGCGCGGGACCCACCGGCTCTGCAACGTCTCCGACTCCCACGCTCGTGTAGGGGCGCACGGGCCTTTGCCCAGAAAAGAAAACGCAAACCACGGATTGAGCGGATACGAGCCGATCCACACGGATTTTCTGAGGGTTCCTTCCGTGAAATCCGTCAATCCGCGCAATCCGTGGTCGGCTCTTCGCTTTTATGGGCAAAGCCGGCGCACGGCTCGCCGGCCTACCGCGCCTGGGTCGGATCATCCGGGTGCGGCCCGCCGCGCCCGTCGGACCCCGACGCACGTTGTGCGCCGGGGATTTTTCGGTCAAGGATTCCCCCGTGGCGAAGCAGTTCGAACAGCTCGAGGCGTCGCTCCTCTACTGCCCGACCTGCCGGCAGGCGCAGCCGGTGCGCAAGCGCCTGCTGCTGGTGCTGAGCGAGGGCGAGAAGTTCGACTACGTCTGCACGCGCTGTGGCAGCGTCACCGGCGACAAGATCGAGCGGCCGCCGCCGCGCGGCTGGTGAGCGGCATGCGCATCGCCACCCTGCTGCCGAGCGCGACGGAGATCGTCTGCGCCCTCGGGCTGGCCGAGCAGGTGGTCGGCGTCTCGCACGAGTGCGACCACCCCGCCGCCATCGCCGGCCGCCCGGTGCTGACCGAGCCGAAGCTCGACCCGCGCGGCACCTCGGCAGCGATCGACGCGCGGGTCCGCGCGCTGGTGCGCGACGGGCTGAGCGTCTACCGCATCAAGGAAGAGGCGCTGCGCGCCGCGCGGCCTGATCTCATCGTCACCCAGGAGCAGTGCGAGGTGTGCGCGGTCTCGTTCAGCGAGGTGCAGCAGGCGGCGCGGGCCCTGCTCGATACCCCGGCAACAATCGTCTCGCTGAAGCCCAACCGGCTCGACGAGGTGCTCGACGACTTCCAACGCGTCGCCGACGCCGCCGGCGTGCCCGAGGCCGGCGCGCAGCTGATCGCCGCCAGCCGCGCCCGCCTCGACACCATCGCGCGCCGCATCCGCCACGCGCGCAGCCGGCCGCGCGTCGCCTGCATCGAGTGGCTCGAGCCGCTGATGGTGGCGGGCAACTGGGTCCCCGAGTTGGTCGAGCTTGGCGGCGGAACCTACGAGTTCACCGCCGCCGGCGCGCACAGCCCGGCGCTGAGCTGGGAGGCGCTGGTCGCGTCTGCGCCCGACGTCGTCATCGTTATGCCCTGCGGCTTCCCGCTCGAGCAGACGCGGCGCGAGCTGCCGCAGCTCACCGCGCGGCCCGAGTGGCGGGCGCTGCCGGCCGTGCGCAATCGGCGCGCGTATGTGGTCGATGGCAACGCCTACCTGAACCGCCCTGGCCCGCGCCTGGTCGACAGCGCCGAGCTGCTCGCCGGCCTGATCCAGCCGGGCCACTGCGCCGCGCTGATCCCAGCCGGCAGTTGGGAGCTGATCGCATGAGCCCTGCCCACAGAACGCTGAAGTCACACAACGGATTGAACGGATTCAACGGATTTGACGGAGAGGAACTCAGAAATCCGTTCAATCCGTTCAATCCGTTGTTGAGCTCTTTCGCTTCCCACGCATGAGCACCGCGGGCGCGTTGGCGGGCATCCGTGTCGTCGAGCTCGGCTTCTGGGTCGCCGGGCCGGCGGCGGCCGGCATCATGGCCGACTGGGGCGCCGAGGTGGTGAAGATCGAGCCGCCGACCGGCGATCCGATGCGCGGCCTGTTCAGCGTCGCCGCCGGCATCGACGTGCCGATCAACCCGCCGTTCGAGCTCGACAACCGCGGCAAGCGCAGCCTGGCGCTCAACCTGTTCCACGCCGACGGGCGGGCGGTGGCGCTGGCGCTGATCGACCGCGCCGACGTGCTGGTCTCCAACCTGCGCCTCAGCGCACTGGGCCGCGCCGGGCTCGACTACGAGACCGTGCGCGCCCGCAATCCGCGCCTGGTGTACTGCAGCATCAGCGGCTACGGGCCGGTGGGCCCCGACGCCGATCGCGCCGCCTACGACATCGGCGCCTTCTGGTCGCGCGCCGGCGTCGCCGCGTCGCTGATGCCCGAGGGCGCCGATCCGCCGCAGCAGCGCGGCGGCATGGGCGACCACACCACGGCGATCGCCGCGGTCAGCGCCGTCTGCGCGGCGCTGGTGGCGCGCCAGCGCACCGGCGAGGGGCAGTTCGTCTCGACCTCGCTGCTGCGCATCGGCGCGTACATGCTCGGCTGGGACGTCAACACGCGCCTGCGCTTCGGCCGCGTCGAAGCGCCCTACGACCGCACCCGCATCCCCAACCCGCTGGTCAACTGCTACCGCAGCGCCGACGGGCGCTGGTTCTGGCTGCTCGGCCTGCAGGGCGACCGCCACTGGCCCGATCTGGTGCGCGCGCTGGAGCGCCCGGAGCTGCTGCACGATGCGCGCTTCGACAGCATGCGGCTGCGGCGCGAGAACCAGCAGGCGTGCGTCGCCGAGCTCGACGCCTGCTTCAATCGCCAGCCGATGGCGCACTGGGCGGCGGCGCTCGATGGCGCCGGCATGTGGTGGGCGCCGGTGCAGACCGTGGGCGAGCTGATCGACGACCCGCAGGCGCGCGCCGGCGGCGCCTTCGTGCCGACCGAGGTGTCCGAGGGCGTCGCCGAGATGGTCGCCGCCCCGGCCGACTTCAGCGCCACGCCCGGTCCATTGCCGGCGAGCATGGCGCCGGAGTTCGGCCAGCACACCGAGGAGATCCTGCTCGAGCTCGGCTACGACTGGGAGCAGATCGCCGCGCTGCGCGACGCGGGCGCGATCGCGTAGCACCACCTTCACGCCCCTGGAGGGCGCCGGGCCCTCGGCGCCGGGGGCGGGGCGGGGGG
>JBOHWA010000478.1:0-8324 GCA_050735855.1 Binatia bacterium | reverse complement strand
CAGGCGCACGTCGACGCCGCGCCGCGCGCATTCGCCGGCGCGCCAGTCGGCGAAGTCGCCGATCTCTTCCCGCCCCGGCAGCCGGCGCGCCAGTTGGATCTTGCCGCCGAGCCGCGCGGCGCGCTCGAGCAGGATGACGGCGTGGCCGCGCGCCGCGGCGACCCAGGCGGCCTCGAGCCCGGCCGGTCCGCCGCCGACCACGACGACGCGCTTGCGCCGCGCCGCCGCCGCCAGCGTGCCCAGCCCGAGCGCGCCGTCGCGCCCGACCGCCGGGTTGGTGACACAGGTGATCGGCAGCCCCTGCGTCAGGTTGCCGTAGCAGCCCTGGTTGCAGCCGGTGCAGCGCCGGATGGTGGCGGCCGTGCCGGCCTGCGCCTTCGCCGCCCACTCCGGATCGGCGATCAGCGCGCGCACGACGGTGACGGCGTCGGCGTCGCCGGCGGCGACGATCGCCTCCGCCTCGTCCGGCGCGACGATGCGGTGCACGGTGAACACCGGCGTGTGCGCGACCGCCGCCTTCACCGCGCGCGCCGCGTAGGTGGCGAAGGCGTGTGGGACGTAGAGCGGGCGGACCATGCCGAGGCCGGAGACGCCGACGCTGACGTCGAGGAAGTCGACCAGCCCGCGCGCCTCGAGCCGCGCCGCGATCGCCGCGGCATCGGCGGGACCCAGGCCGCCGTCGCCCAGCTCCTCGTCGCCGACCAGGCGCACGCCGACGGCGCGCGCCGGGCCGACCGCGGCGCGCACCGCCTCCAGCACCTCGACAGTGAGCCGCATGCGGTTCTCGAGGCTGCCGCCGTAGGCGTCGCCGCGCCGGTTGCTGCGCGGCGAGAGGAACTCGTGCAGCAGATAGCCGTGCGCGGCGTGCAGCTCGATGCCGTCGAAGCCGCCCGCCGCCGCGTGCGCCGCCGAGCCCGCGAAGGCGGCGATCACCTCGGCGATCTCCGCCGCCTCGAGCGGCTTGGGCGGCTCGAGCGAGTTGGCCACCTCCGAGGCGGACCACGCCGGCAACTTCGACCACGGTCCCATGTTGACGCCGCCGTTGTGCGCCAACTGCAAGAAGACCGGCACGCCGTGCGCGTGCACCGCGTCGGTGAGCGCCCGGAAATGCGGCACCGCCTCGGGCAGCCAGGCCGCCGCGTTGTTCGGCATCTGATAGGCCGTCGTCGGGTGCACCTGCGCCTGCCCGGCGATGATCAGCCCAGCCCCGCCGCGCGCACGATCGGCGAGATAGCGCCCCAGCCGCGCGCCGTAGAACCCCGGCTCGCCGTACACCGCCGCCGGTTCGGAGAACATGGTGAAGTGCGCCCCGAAGACGATGCGGTTGCGCGCCGTCACCGGGCCGATGCGCAGCGGCCGGAAGAGATGCTCGTACGGCATGCGCCCCTCGTACGGCGTCGGGCGGCGCTCTGGCAACCCGCGGTCGGAGACGGGAGACGGAGCTTTGCCCAAGAAAGCAGAAGGCAACAACGGATTGCGCGGATTTAGCGGATTTCTGAGCCCTACTCCGTCAGATCCGTTTAAATCTGCGCAATCCGTTGTTGGTTTTCTGAGTTCTTGGGCAAAGCCCCGTCTCCTGTCTCCCGGCTTTGCCCAAGAACACCGCCTGTCGCGGCAGGTGCACCCGGATCTCGATTCTTGGGCGCTGATCCCGAGGTCCCTACCCCCCTGGCGGGGGAGGGACAGGTTGGGGGGAAGTCCGCGAGAAAGGAAACGTTGGGGCTCGAGCAACCCCCCATCCTGTCCTTCCCCCGCAAGGGGGGAAGGGACCCTCGATGTCGCCGCAGCAATGGGTTGAGCGGCTCGGCTCGATTTATTGGGCAAAGCCGGGAGACGGGAGAGCAGATCCCAATGCTCCCGGCTCCCATCTCCCGTCCCTGCCGAGCCTGGTCACCAGCTGCGCCCTCCAGTACAAAGCCCGCATGGAATACACCCGCCTCGGCCGCAGTGGATTGAAGGTCTCCCGTCTCTGCCTCGGCACCATGATGTTCGGGCGCTGGGGCAACCCCGACCGCGAGGACTGCGCGCGCATCGTCGCGCGGGCGCTCGAGGAGGGGATCAACTTCATCGATACCGCCAACCGCTACTGTTGGGGCGAGTCGGAGGAGATCGTCGGCCAAGCGGTGCGCGGCCGGCGCGACCAGGTGGTGCTCGCCACCAAGGTGTTCATGCCGGGCGCCGAGGGCGTGCTCGATCGCGGCACCTCCCGGCGCCACATCTTCCAGCAGGTCGAGGGCAGCCTGCGCCGCCTCGGCACCGACTGGATCGACCTCTATCAGCTGCACCGCAACGACAAGGACACGCCGATCGAGGAGACGCTCGGGGCGCTCGACGACCTCGTCGGCCAGGGCAAGGTGCGCTACATCGGCGTCTCCACCGGCCACGCCTCCGACCCCGTCGACCTGCAGTGGAGCGGCTGGCGCATGGTCGAATCGCTGTGGGTCAGCGACGACAAGCGCTACGAACGCTTCATCTCGACCCAGCCGCCGTACTCGATCTTCGCCCGCGACGTCGAGCGCGACGTCTTCCCGGTCTGCGAGCGCTTCGGCTTCGGCGCCATCGTCTGGAGCCCGCTCGAGGGCGGCTGGCTCGCCGGCCGCTATCGCAAGGGGCAGCCGCCGCCGCCCGATTCGCGCGCCACCAACGAGACCGAGTTCGGCATGTTCGTGCGCGAGGCCTTCGAGCTCACCACGGCCAAGAGCCAGCACCGGCTGGAGGTGGTCGAAGAGCTCATCGGCATGGCGGCCGAGGTCGGCGCCTCGCTCGCCGCCTACGCCACCGCCTGGGTGCTGCGCCACAAGGCGGTCTCGTCGGCCATCGTCGGCCCGCGCGTCATGCCGCACCTCGAGGCCAGCTTCGAGGCACTCAGCGTGCGCATCCCCGACGAGCACCTCGCCCGCATCGACGCGCTCGTCGCGCCTGGCACGCGCGCCTGAGGATTCACCACAGAGGGCACAGAGGTCACAGAGGAAACCAAAGAAAAAGAATTCACCGCGGAGACGCGGAGGACGCGGAGGCGAGCGGTATCTCTCAGCGTCCTCCGCGTCTCCGCGGTGAAAGTTCCTTGCTTGGTTTTCCTCTGTGTTCTCTGTGCCCTCTGTGGTGAAAGTCTTCGTCCCCCGGAGGTGCCCGATGAGCGAGGCTGTCGATTTCGTCGTCAAGCGCAACGATCTGCGTCAGTCGGAGGTGGTCCCCGGGCAGCATTCGCCGGCGACCGCGCTGCAGCCGGGCCAGGTGTTGCTGCGCATCGAGCGCTTCGCCTTTACCGCCAACAACGTCACCTACGGCGCCATCGGCGACATGATCGGCTACTGGAACTTCTTTCCGGCGCGCGATGGTTGGGGGCGGCTGCCGGTGTGGGGCTTCGGCGCGGTCGTCCAGTCGCGCCATGACGGGCTGCCGGTCGGCGAGCGCGTCTTCGGCTACTTCCCGATGTCGACCTATCTGATCGTGCAGGCGGACCATGTCACGCCGGCGGGCTTCCTCGATGCCGCCGCGCATCGCGCCGCGCTGCCGCCGATCTACAACCAGTACACCCGGCTCGCCGCCGATCCGGCCTACCAGCGCGCCCGCGATCCCCAGCTCGCCCTCTTCCGACCGCTGTTCACCACCGCCTTCCTGCTCGACGACTTCCTCGCCGAGCAGCGCTTCTTCGGCGCGACGCTGGTCGTCCTCTCGAGCGCCTCGTCGAAGACCGCGCTCGGTCTGGCGGAATGCCTGCGCGCGCGTTGTGCGGACGGCATTCAGGTCGTCGGCCTCACGTCGGCCGGCAACGCCGGCTTCGTCCGCGGCACCGGCTACTATGACCGCGTCGTGACCTACGACGAGATCGGCACGCTGCCGCGCGACACCACCGCCGTGCTGGTCGACTTCGCCGGCAATCCCAAGGTGTTGCAGGCGGTGCACGGCCACTTCGACGCCCGCCTGGCCTACAGCTGCCAGGTCGGTCTGACGCACTGGGACCGCTTCGCGCCGGGCGTCGCGCTGCCCGGCCCGACACCGATCCTCTTCTTCGCCCCCGACCAGGCCGGCAAGCGCGTCGCCGAATGGGGTGCTGCCGAGTTTCAACGCCGCGTCGGCGCGGCGATGGCCCGCTTCATCGGCACCACCAACGCCTGGCTACACGTCGTCGAAGGCCGCGGCGCCGAAGCGGTGAACGCCGTCTACCGCGCCATGCTCGACGGCACGGCGACGCCGGCGGACGGGCACATCCTGTCGCTATCGTAGGGGGATCGGAGTCCATCATGTCAGTCAGCGTCAACGGCATTGCGCATATCCAGCTCACCGTCAGCGATGCGCGGCGCTGCCTGCCGTTCTGGGAGCAGCTCTGCCACTTCCTCGAGATGCAGACGCTGATCAAGGGCGACGAGGTGCTGTACTGCATCGGCAGCCGCACCGGCATCCTGGTGCGCAGCGCGCCGCCCGAGCAGCGCGGCGTCCGCTTCGACCAGGACCGCGCCGGCCTGCATCACTTCTGCTTTCGCGCCCGCAGCCGCGCGGACGTCGACGCGATCCATCGCTTCCTGCTCGAGCAGGGCGATGCGCGGATCGTCCATCCGCCGGAGGACGGCGCCTTCGCCCCGGGGTACTACTCCGTCCTGTTCGAAGATCCCGACGGGATCCGCGTCGAAGTGAACCACGTGCCCGGCAAGGGCCACCTCGGCGATGGCGGGCTGCTCGGTCCGGGCGGGTCGGGCCCCGGCGGCGGCTTCGGCGCGGGCGGCATCAGCGCGGACTGAGACGCTGCATTGCATTCCGGCCCCGTCGTCGCCATGGTCCGCCGCGCATGACGCGCGCGCGCAGAGGCAGCCTCGCGGCGATCGCCGCGGTTCTCCTGCTCGCACAGGCTGGCTGCGGCACGCGCCTGCGCTGGCACATCGTGCGCGAGCCGAGCGACGCCGCCGTCGCGGCGGCGTTGAACGAGGCCGGCGACACCGACGCGCTGCTCGACGGGGCGCCCGACGCGAGCGTCCCGTTGATCCCGCCGCCGGTGCACCTGCGGCCGTGCTGCGCCTTCGGCGCCGACCTGCGCACGCAGCTCGGCGCGCTGCCGATCCCCGGCCTCGCGATCGGCAACGTCATCGGCCCGGAGGTCGTCGGGCCGCACAAGTACGACGGCGGCTTGCTGGGGATGCACCCCGGCCAGGATCCGAGCGCGGGGAAAGATTGGGGCGAGCGCAACGGCCTCGTCTTCACCTGCCGCGGCGGCTTCCTCGACATCGCGCACGTGCGCGACTACGCCGACTGGACGATCTACTTCGCCGCGCACGTCTTCAACGCCCTGCAGCAGGGCACCACCCTCACGCTGGCGGACGAGGGCGGCCAGCGCCGGGTAGTCATCCATCCCGTGGCGAGCGACCGCCGCGACGCCGTCGGCGCCCGCGATCTGGCCATCGCCACCGGCCAATGGCTCGCCTTCGAGCTGTCCGTCTGGCACGAGATCGCCACCTGGTACGGCTGGTCATCGTTCCGCGCCTTCCCGGAGACGGCGTCGGCCTTCTCGCCCGAGGACCTGTACTCCAACCTGATCGGCACCCGCATCGCGGCCGGCGTCATCGAGACCGGCGGCGCCGACACCGATTCACTCTACGAAGCGACGATGAACGTCTGGCTGCGCCGCACGCTGGAGCGGCTCGATGCGCAACCCGCCGAGATCGGCCGGCCGGCCATCTTCGCCGTCGACGGTGTGTGGTGGGACTCGAACCGCCGCCTGCCGGACAAGCGGCTGACGCTGCGGCGCAACTTCGACACCGGTCCGACGATCTCCCCGTGGATGGTCACCGCGGCCGGCATCGGTGACGGGGCGATGGCACTGCTGGACGAGCACTGCGGCGCCGACGTGCGCCCCATCGTGCTGCTCAACCCGGACAGCTATCGTGGCGTACCGCTGCGCGAGGTGGCGACGATCGAGGTCGAGGTCAGCGCGCCGCTGGCGCTGCGCGGCTTCCCGTTCCCGCGCCCCGACTCACGCCTGGTCACCCAGGAGGACTTCCCCTCGATCATCGCCGCCATCGCGATCGAGGCCGAGCTCGACGCCGGCGTCGAACCGCCGGCCGCCGACCAGGCGCCGCCGCCACCGGCGAACTGACGCGCCGCGCGCGGCGCGAGCTCAGTTCGTGCAGATCGTGAGCTCGTTCGACACCGCCTCACCACCGCTGCGGACGCGGCGGCGGATGCGCGCCGACGTCGGCGCGGTGCAGGTGAACGGGGCGCGCACCATGACGAAGGTCGGCGTCACCGCAAGCACGTCGGCGGCGTCCGTCCACACGCCATCGACCATGAACTGGACGCAGGTGCCGTGCCTTCGGTGGAGGGCGCCGGGATCACGCTGGCAGTGAGGCAAGCCCGCGGTGGCGCAGGACGGTGCCGAGAAGGCGGTAGACGACGGTGTACGCCGGATTCAAGCTGACCCACTGCGGCCCACCAACGCCCGCCGGACGCGCGTCACGCGTCGGTCGCGATGCGCAGCCCTGACGGCAGCGGAGTGCGGTCGGCGGGCGCGATGACGTAGAGCACGCTGTCGAGGCCATGGATCGGCGCGCGCTCGACGAAGCGCATGCCGAGGCGACGCATGACCGCCTGCGAGCCCGCGTTCGGCGTGTCGGTCAGACCCCAGATGCGCGGCAGGCCGAGATGCGTGAAGCCGGCGTGCAGCCACGCCGCCGCCGCCTCGGTGGCCAGGCCGGCGCCCCAGTATACCGGCAGCAGGCCGTACATCAGCTCGACCTCGGCCGGGTCGTCCATGGGCTTGAGACCGCAGAAGCCGATCAGCGCCTCCTCGTCGCGCTGCATCAGCGCCCAGTGGCCGAAGCCGCGCTCGGCCGTCGCGCCCGATGACGACGTCGTCCCACAGGTAGCGGCGCACGTCGGCATCGGTCCACAGGCGGTGCAGCACGTCGAGGTCCGATTCGACATACGGCCGCATGCGCAGCCGCGCGGTCTCGATGGCGGTCACGCGGATCATCCGAGCGCCTTGCCCATGCTGATGCGCGGTTCGACGGCGTAGCCGAGCCGTTCGTAGAAGCTGACCACGGCGTCGTTGTGCGGCATCACCTGCAGGTTGACCTTGGGGCAGCCGAGCGCCGCCAAGCGACGTTCGGCGGCGCCCACCAGGGAGGCGCCGAAGCCGCGCCGGCGCACGGCGGGGTCGACGGCCAGGTGGTAGAGCCAGCCGCGCACGCCGTCGTACCCGGCGGCGACGGCGCCGACGAGCCGTGCGTCGACGATACCGACCAGCAGCAACTCGCCCTGCGTGCGCCGCTTGCGCGCCAGATACGCGGCCGGCGTGCTCCACGGCCGCCGGTCGGGGAAGGCGCCCTGCCACAGCGTGATCAATGCGGCCTCGTCGCCGTCCGCGAAGGGGCGGATCTCGAGTCCATCCATACGCGCCGGTAGCGCAGCGGGCCCGGCCGCTGCCACCGCTTTCGCCACTCGTGGGATCCGCTCCTGGTCGCGCCGGCCGCTTGCTCTCGGGCGGGCGCCGGGGCACAGCTGCTCAGATGACGATCGACCGCGACCGCTTTTACCGCTTCTACGGCAGCGACGTCTCCTACTTCACCGCCAAAGTGCGCCCGGCGCTGCGCAGCAAGCGCGTGCCGTACGTCGAGCTGCTGGCGACCCCGCACGCCTATCGCGACGTGATCCAGGCGCGCACCGGCCTCGGCTTCATTCCGGTCGTCGTCACCGACCGCGATGAGGTCTGGCAGGACACCAGCGCCATCCTCGACGCGCTCGAGGAGCGCTTTCCCGAGCCGGCGCTGTATCCGGCCGACCCGGTGCTGCGCGTCGTCGCCTACCTGTTCGAGCTCTACGCCGACGAGTTCATGGTCCTGCCGGCGATGCACTACCGCTGGAGCTTTCCCGACAGCGTCGTCAAGGCGCGCGCCGACTTCGCCGCCACCAGCGGCGACCCGGCCGCCGCGGGCAAGTTCGCCAATCGCATGTCCGGCAGCATCGGCTACCTCGGCGTCGGCCCCGCCTCGATACCGGGGATCGAGGCCCACCTGCGCGATCTGCTCGAGCGTCTGTCGGCGCATGTCGCCGTGCACCCCTTCCTGCTCGGCAGCCGGCCGTCGCTGGCCGACTGCGCGCTCATGGGGCCGATGTACGCCCACCTCTACCTCGACGCCGTGCCAGGCCGGCTGCTGCGCGAGACGGCGCCGGCGGTCTGTCACTGGATCCAGCGCTGCAACTGCCCCGATCCCGACGAGCCCGGCAGCTGGGCGACGCCGGCGGCGCTGGCACCGACGCTGCGGCCGCTGCTCGACCTGATCGGCGGCGACGCGGTGCCGCTGCTGCTCGACACCGTGCGCGGCGTCGAGGAG
>JBOHWA010000477.1:0-3406 GCA_050735855.1 Binatia bacterium | reverse complement strand
GACGTCAGCGGCGCGGCGCGCCGCGAGCTGCGCGCCGACGGCCTGATCGCGGCGCCCGGCTTCATCGACGTGCATACCCACTACGACTGCCAGGTCTCGTGGGACCCGGCCTTGACGCCGTCGTCCTGGCACGGCGTCACCAGCGTGGTGATGGGCAACTGCGGCTTCTCGATCGCCCCCTGCCGGCCCGAGCACCGCGAGCTGCTGATGGAGATGCTGCTCTACGTCGAGGGTATGCCGACCGCAGCGCTGCGCGCCGGCATCCGCTGGGAGTGGGAAACGTTTCCGGAGTATCTCGACGCCGTCGAGCGCGCCCGCCCGGCAGTCAACACGGCCGCCTTCGTCGGCCACTCCGCCGTGCGCTTCTTCGTCATGGGCGAGGCCGCGGTCGAGCGCGACGCCACCACCGACGAGCTGCAGCGCATGCAGGACATCGTCCGCCAGGCGATGCAGGCCGGCGCGGTCGGCTTCTCCACCTCGGAGTCGCCGACTCACTTCTTCGGCAACGGCACGCGTATCCCGAGCCGCGTCGCCCCGCGCGCCGAGATGCTCGCCCTCAGCCGCGTGCTCGGCGAGCTCGGCCGCGGGCTGATCGAGATCGCGCCGCTGCACCTGATCGGCGGCACCGACGACAAGCTCGCCGACCAGGAGTTCTACGCCGAGCTGGCGCGCGCCGCGCGCCGCCCGGTCACCTGGGCGCCGTTGCTCGCCAACCCATTCGACCCCGCCGGCGCGCTGACTATCATCGACGCGGCGGCCGCCGCCCAGCGCAGTGGCGCGCACGTCGTCCCTCAGGTCGGCTGCCGGCCGCTGGAAGTGCGCATCTCGTTCGACACCGCCGGCATCGCCATCGCCAACAACCCGTTCTGGAAGCCGATCCTCGACCGCCCCAAGGCCGAGCGCCGGGTGTTGCTCGCCGAACCGGCCTTCCGCGCGCAGCTGCGCGACATGTCGAGCGGCGGCAACTTCGTCGCCGCGCTCGGCCCGAGCTGGCAGTCGATCTTCGTGCGCCTCTCGCCGCTCGACGCGCACCAGGCCTACACCGACCAGACGGTCGCGCAGATCGCCGCCGGGCGCGGTCGCGACGAGGTCGATACGCTGCTCGACCTGGCGCTGGAGAGCGACCTCGCGGTGCAGTACGGCATCCCGATCATGAACGTCGACGAAGCCATCGTCGGCCAGTTGCTGCGCCACCCCGCCGGTATCGTGGCCCTGTCGGACGCCGGCGCGCACGTCGACACGCTCGCCGATCAGGGCTTCGCCACCACGCTGATCGCCCATTGGGCGCGCCGGCTCGGTGTGCTGACCATCGAGGAGGCGGTCCGCCTGGTGACGGCCGTGCCCGCCGCGCTCTACGGCCTGCGCCAGCGCGGCCAGCTGCAGCCCGGCTGGGCGGCCGACGTCGTGCTCTTCGATCCGACGCGCATCGATGTGCTGCGCACCGAGGTCGCGCACGATCTCCCCAGCGGCGCCGCGCGCCTGATCCAACGACCGGTCGGCATCGAGCACGTGTTGGTCAACGGCGCACTGCTGGTTGACGCCGGGCGCCAGACCGACGCGCGCAGCGGTCACGTCCTGCGCAGCGTCTGAGCCATACGAGAACGGAGCCATCTGCCTTGACCCCACGCGGACGGAAACGTATGAAAACATCGGTTGTGCGCATGATCCGTCCCGTCGAGTGGCGCAACGGCGCCGTCGTCCTGCTCGATCAGCGGCTGCTGCCGATGCAGGAGGTCTATCGCGTCTACCGCGATCACCGCGACGTGGCGCGGGCCATCAAGGACATGGTCGTGCGCGGCGCCCCCGCCATCGGCGTCTGTGCCGCGATGGGCATCGCGCTCGGCATGGCGCAGGCGCCCGACGGCGACGGCCCGCGCGCCTTCGAGCGCATCAGCCGGCGCTTTGCGGCGACACGCCCGACCGCGGTCAATCTCTTCTGGGCCATCGAGCGCATGCGCGGCGCCTTCGAGCGCGCGCGCGGGCGCAGTCCCGAGGTGATGCGCGAGATCCTGCGCCAGGAAGCCATCACCATCTATCACGAGGACATCGCCAACAATCGCGCCCTGGGCAAGTTCGGCGCCACCCTGCTGAAGCCGCGCTCGGTCGTGCTGACGCATTGCAATGCCGGCGCGCTGGCCACCGCCGGCTACGGGACGGCGCTGGGCGTCATCCGCGCGGCGCACGAGGCGGGCAAGCAGATCAGCGTCGTCGCCACCGAGACGCGTCCGTTCCTCCAGGGCGCACGCCTGACCGCCTGGGAGCTGAAGAAGGACCGCATCCCGGTCACCCTGATCACCGACAGCATGGTCGGGCACTTCATGCGCCGCGGCCCGATCAGCGCGGTGATCGTCGGCGCCGACCGCACGGCCGCCAACGGAGATGTCGCCAACAAGATCGGCACCTACACCGTCGCCGTCCTGGCGGCGCGCCATCGGGTGCCGTTCTACGTCGCCGCGCCCACTTCGACGATCGACCTCGCCTGCCCGAACGGCGACGAGATCCCGATCGAGGAGCGCCCGGCGCGCGAGGTCACGCATCTGGCGGATCGACAGCTGGCGCCGTCGGGAATCAAGGTCGCCAACCCGGCCTTCGACGTCACCCCGCACAGCCTGATCGCCGGCATCATCACCGAGCGCGGCATCGCGCGCGCGCCCTACACCAAATCGCTCGCGCGCCTCATGCGGCCCGAGACGCGCGACGCGGTCAACAAGCGTCGCGTCAGCCGCTGAGCGCCACCGCGCGCTACTGCCAGGTCACCTGCTCGACCTCGGCCTGGCCGGCGATCTCGCCGCCGCAGCGCGCCAGCGGGCGGTTGTGCGCGTCGACGAAGACCAGCTTGGGCTCCCAGGCGCGCGCCTCGGCCTCGGTCATCCAGCCGAAGGTGGCGATGATCACCAGATCGCCCTTGCACGCCTTGTGCGCCGCCGCCCCGTTGATGCACACCACGCCCGAGCCCGGCTGGCCGCGCAGGGCATAGGTGCGGAAGCGTTCACCGTTGGTGACGTTCCAGATCTCGACCTCCTGGTTGGCCAGGATGTCGGCCCGGTCGAGCAGATCGGCGTCGATCGTCACGCTACCCTCGTAGTGCAGGTCGGCGCCGGTGACCGTGGCCCGGTGGATCTTGCTGCGCAGCATGTTGCGATGCATGGGAAATCCCCTTCCTGCGACTCCGTCAGGATGTCGCGGTGAGAACGGCATTGTCGATCAGGCGCGTGCGGCCGACGAAGACCGCCAGGGCGAGGAGCGCCGGGCGGTCGACGATGGTGATCGGTCGGAGTGAGTCGGCGTCGACCAGCGCGGCGTAGTCGATGCGCGCCAGCGGTTCGGCGTCCAGCACGGCGCGCACCCGTGCCAGGAGGGCGGCAGCGGCGCGCTCGCCGGCCGCCAGTGCGGCGCGGCCGGCGGC
>JBOHWA010000476.1:0-2113 GCA_050735855.1 Binatia bacterium | reverse complement strand
CCACCCCCGGCGCCGAGGGACCGGCGCCCTCCAGCGGACTGCAATGGATCAAGCTCGACCCGTGCCCGTGCCCTCGCCCGTATCCAATTGATCCGGTTCCGCCCCCAAGCACTCCCAGCAGTTATTTTACACGTAGACACGGCGTTGACTCCCCCCGCCCAACCGCTTAGCAAGGGCCCTCGCCATGACCGACGACGTCCTCGCCACCGTGCGGCGCTACTGGGGCTACGACACCTTGCGGCCGCTGCAGGAGGAGGCGATCGGCGCGGCGCTCGGCCGTCGCGATGCGCTGGTCGTACTGCCCACCGGCGGCGGCAAATCGCTCTGCTACCAGGTGCCGCCGGCGGTCGCGGGGCGCACCGACGTCGTCGTCTCGCCGCTCATCGCGCTGATGAAGGATCAGGTCGACGGCCTGCGCGCCAACGGCTACCCGGCGGCGGCGCTGCACAGCGGCATGGAGCTCGACGAGCTGCGCCAGGTCGAACGCGGCATGGCGGCGGGCGACTACCGCCTGATCTTCGTCGCCCCCGAGCGCCTGGTGACGCCGCGCTTTCTCGACTGGCTGGCGCGCGCCGGGGTGCGCGACTTCGCCGTCGACGAGGCGCACTGCATCAGCCACTGGGGCCACGACTTCCGTCCCGAGTACCGCCAGATCGCCGAGCTCAAGGCGCGCATCCCGGGCGCCAGCCTGCGCGCCTTCACCGCCACCGCCACCGAGCGGGTGCGGGCGGACATCGCGGCGCAGCTGCAGCTGGTCGATCCGCTGGTGCTGGTCGGCACCTTCGACCGCCCCAACCTCACCTACCGCGTCGTCTCGCGCGTCGACACCCAGCGTCAGGTGCTCGAGGTCCTGCAGCGCCACGCCGGCGACGCCGCGATCGTCTACTGCCTGAGCCGCAAGGATACCGAGAGCCTGGCCGGCAGCCTGGTCGAGCGCGGCGTCAAAGCCGCGTTCTACCATGCCGGCATGGAGTCCGGGCCGCGGCGGCGGACGCAGGAGGCGTTCGCCGAGGAGCGGCTCGACGTCGTCGTGGCGACGGTCGCCTTCGGCATGGGCATCGACCGCAGCGACGTGCGCTGCGTCATCCACGCCGGGCTGCCCAAGTCGATCGAGCACTATCAGCAGGAGACCGGCCGCGCCGGGCGCGACGGGCTCGAGGCGGAATGCGTGCTGCTCTACTCGCCGGCCGACGTCATCCGCC
This sequence comes from Binatia bacterium, assembly GCA_050735855.1. Taxonomy (GTDB): domain Bacteria; phylum Desulfobacterota; class Binatia; order HRBIN30; family CADEER01; genus JBOHWA01. The sequence continues at coordinate 911 of JBOHWA010000476.1, read as the reverse complement.
TCGAGCGCCTGTTCGAGCGCAGCGCGGCGGAGTCGCCGAGCGGCGAAGGGGTGAGCGAGGCGACCCGCGCCCTGCTGCGCGAGATGCAGCGCTTCGCCTCCGCCCTCGCCTGCCGCCACAAGACGCTGTCGGAGTACTTCGGCCAGCCGTATCCGCGCCACGATTGCGGCGCCTGCGACGTCTGCCTGCAGGAGGTGCAGGGAGTCGAGGACGCCACCGTCACCGCGCAGAAGATCCTCTCCTGCGTGGCGCGCGCCGGCGAGGGGTTCGGCGTCATGCATATCGTCGACATCCTGGTCGGCGGCGACACCGAGCGCGTCCGCCAGCGCCACCACGACCGGCTCAGCACCTACGGCCTACTCAAGGAGGTGCCGCGCAAATCGGTCACCGCCCTGGTGCACCAGCTGCTCGATCAACAACTGCTCGAGCGCACGCCCGGTGATCGTCCGGTATTGAAGCTCAACCAGGCGGCGTGGGCGGTGTTGCGCGGCCAACGCGCCGTGCAGCTGGTGCTGCCCAAGGCGGCGCCGGTGAGCCGTACGCGCTTCGAGGGCGAATCCTGGGAGGGCGTCGACAAGGGCCTCTTCGAGCACCTGCGCGGCGTGCGCCGGATGCTCGCCGATGCGCGCGGGGTGCCGCCCTACATCATCTTCGGCGACGCCACGCTGCGCGATCTGGCGCGCTTCCGCCCCAGCACGCCGAGCACCTTCGCGACCGTGCGCGGCGTCGGCCAGCGCAAGCTCGAAGACCTCGGCCCGCGCTTCCTGGCCGAGATCGCCCAGTACTGCGAAGCGAACGGCCTGGCGGTCGACATCGAGCTCCTGCCGGGCATGGCGCGCTGACCGCCCACATTGGAGGGCGCGCGCTTCCTTGCTGATCTCTTCGATGCGCTCGCGCTGCGCGCTCAGGGT
>JBOHWA010000475.1:0-5582 GCA_050735855.1 Binatia bacterium | reverse complement strand
ACGGCGCCGAGGGACCGGCGCCCTCCGAGGCATCGCGCATCGCTCGTGCGTTTGCCCCGGCGAGCACGGCACCGACACGCGGTGCCGCCCCCGCGAATACGTGGTCTCGCGCTACGGCAGCCAGTTGCCCGTGCAGTCGCCGAACAGCAGCGCGACGAAATCCTGGCCGCCGACCGGCGGCAGGAATGGATTGTACGAGATCGCGCCCTGTTGGCAGACGCCGCTGGCGATCTGCGGTTGGATGAGTGTCTGGTTCGCCGCCGGATCGGGGGCCGGACGGAAGACCCAATCCGAGCCGCAGTTCTCAGCCACCAGGAAGCGGGTGATCAGGCCGGCCTGGAACTGCAGGATGCGGGTCGCGTCGACGGTGCTGAGCGTGCCGTCGCCGGTGACATCGCAGGCGAGCGTCTGGTCGTCGGTGAAGACGCGCAGGCCGGCGACGCGTTGCAGCACGAACGCGGCGTCGAGCGCGCTGATGCCGTTGTTGAAGCCGCCCTGCTTGGCCGGCTCGAGCAGGACGTCGTCCTCGCTCACGGCGCTGAAGCCGAAGGCGCCGGTCAGGTCGGTCATCGTGCTCTGCGGCGCGTCGCCGATGATCTGCACCGTCACGCCGGGCACCGGGCGATCGTCGGCGTAGTAGCCTATCAGGCCGCCCAGCGCCGGTGTCGGGCTGGGGGTCGGCGTCTCGGTGATCGTCGGCGTGATCGTCGGGGTGTCGGTCGGCGCGGGGGTGGGCGTTTCGCTCGGCGTCTCCGTCGGCGTGCCGGTCTCGGTCACCGTCGCGGTCGCGCTGGCGGTCTCGGTCGCGCTCGGGGTCTCAGTCGCCGTGTCGGCCGGGGTGGCGCTTGGCGTTGCCGACGCGGTCGCCGTCGGGGTTGCGGTGCGCGTCTCGCTCGGCGTGGCGGTCGGCGCGTCGGGCGCCCCGTCGCAGCCGCCGGTGCAGGTGTCGGTGCTGTCGAAGACCGTGCTGCTGCAGCCGCTGGCGATGCAGAAGCTGGCACAGTTGACCGAGGAGGTGACCCCGTCGGCGCAGAACGCGGCGCCGCCGCAACTGCGGCAGAGGCAGCACATCGCATCGGCCGCGTCGGCCGCGAGCACGACGGTTCCGAGCGCCAGGCCCAGCAGGGCCCCCGTCCAGCGCAGCCACCCGCTTCGCGTCGACCGGTCCAGCATCGCATCCTCCCCGTCGGCGCCCGGCAGCCCCAGCCGCGCGCGATCAGTCGTCACCCGATATGGAGGCGATACAGTCCAGAGACGCGGTGGCCCTGTCAAGCCCCAAGCGTCGGCCGCCGGCGCGGGGTCTTGGTGCCCCGATCAGGCGGCGCCGGCAGCGCGACCGCGGGCGGCGGCGATGAGCTCGACGAGGTCGGCGATGATCGCCGTCAGCGTCGATTCGCCGGGGGTGTAGATGCGCGCCACGCCGGCGCGTTCGAGCTTCGGACGGTCGGCGTCGGGAATGATGCCGCCGACCACGACCGGCACGTCGGTGGCGCCGCGCTGGCGCAGCAGCTCGGTGATGCGCGGCACCAGCGTCATGTGCGAGCCGGAGTGGATCGAGAGGCCGATGGCGTCGACGTCCTCGTCCAGCGCCGAGGTGACGATCTGCTCCGGGGTCAGGCGGATGCCCTGGTAGATGACTTCGAAGCCGGCGTCCTTGGCGCGCACCGCCACCTGCTCGGCGCCGTTCGAGTGGCCGTCGAGGCCGGGCTTGCCGACCAGCAGGCGGAGCGGGTGGCCGAGCTGTTCGGCGACCGCCGCCGTGCGCTGGCGCACCGCCTGCAGTGCTTCGGTGGGCGGCGCCGGTGCGGCACCCTGCAGACCGGTCGGGGCACGAAACTCGCCGAACACCCGGCGCAGGGTGGTGGACCACTCGCCGGTGGTGACGCCCGCCTGCGCGGCGCGGATCGATGCCGGCATGATGTTGTCGCCGTTGCGCGCCGCGTCCTCGATGCCACGCAGGGCGGCAGCGACGTCGGCGGCGTTGCGTTGGGCGCGGAAGGCGCGCAGGCGCTCGATCTGCTCGCGCTCGTTGGCCGGATCGACCGTGAGGATGGCGTCGAGCCCGCCGGCGGTGAGCGGCGACGGCTCGTGCGAAGTGTAGGCGTTGACGCCGACCACCAGCAGGTCCTTCGACTCGATGCGGCGCTGCCGCTCGGCGTGCGAGGCGACCAGCGCCGACTTCATCTCGTCGAGCGCCTGCGCCGCGCCGCCGAGCGCGTCGATGCGGGCCAGCTCGGCCTCGGCGCCGGCCATCAGCTCGGCGACCTTCGCCTCGATCACCACCGAGCCATCGAAGATGTCGCCCTCGTACTCGAGGATGTCGGTCTCGAACGCCATCACCTGTTGGATGCGCAGCGACCACTGCTGATCCCACGGCCGCGGCAGGCCGAGCGCCTCGTTCCACGCCGGCAGCTGCAGCGAGCGCGCCCGCGCCTCTTTGGAGAGCGTGACGGCGAGCGCTTCGAGGACGATGCGCTGCACGTTGTTCTCCGGCTGCTGTGCTGTCAGCCCGAGCGAATTGACCTGCACGCCGTAGCGGAAGCGGCGCTTGCGCGCATCGGCGACGCCGTAGCGCTCCTGCGTCAGCTTGTCCCACAGCCGGCCGAACGCCTTCAGCTTGCAGATCTCCTCGATGAAGCGGATGCCGGCGTTGACGAAAAACGAGAGCTGGCCGACGACGTCGGGGATCACCACGTCCGGGCGCTGCCGAGCGCGGTCGAGGATGGCGCAGGCGTTGGCGAGCGTGAAGGCGATCTCCTGTACCGGCGTCGCCCCGGCCTCCTGCAGGTGGTAGCTGCACAGGTTCATCGGGTTCCACGCCGGGATGTGGGTGACGGTGTAGGCGATCGTGTCGACGATCAGGCGCAGCGACTGCTCGGGCGGGAAGATGAACGTGCCGCGCGAGAGGAACTCCTTGATGATGTCATTCTGGGTCGTGCCGCGCAGTTGTCTGGCGTCGGCGCCCTGGCGCTCGGCGGTGGCGACGTACAGCGCCAGCAGCCAGGCGGCGGTGGCGTTGATCGTCATCGAGGTGTTCATCTTCGCCAGCGGGATGGCGTCGAAGAGCGCCTCCATGTCGGCGATGTGACAGATCGGCACGCCCACCTTGCCGACCTCGCCGGCGGCCATCGGATCGTCCGAGTCGTAGCCGGTCTGGGTCGGCAGATCGAAGGCGACGCTCAGGCCCGTCTGCCCCTTGGACAGGTTGGTCCGATAGAGCTGGTTGGCCGCGTGCGGATTGCTGTGCCCCGCGTACGTCCGCATCAGCCAGGGTTGGTCGCGCTGCGCCATGGGGGGGACCATAGCCGGTCGAAACTGGCGCGGGCAACCAGCCCGCCCTGCCCCTGGTGGCGAAAGAAACCGCATCGACACGTGGGGTGCGATGCACTATCACCCACCCTATGGCTCTCCATGCACGCAGCGGTGGCCTCGCCCTGGTATTCCTCTCGATCGTCTCCCTCGGCCTGGCCGGATGCGGCAGCGACGACGACGGCTGCCACACCCCGACGCCGACCGCGGTGCCGACGGCGACGCCGACGCCGGACCCCTGCCCGTTCCCGGAGCCGTTCTGCGGCGGCGCGTTCCCGCTCAACACGCTGCAGACGACGCCGTATGGTCCAGCCTGGGCGGACGTCTCGACCAGCCCCGGCGATTTCGTCCCCTGCTTCGGGCCGTACGCGCTCTGCTACTACGCCGAGTGCACCGTCGCGCCCGACGGCTCGGTCAGCGACTGCCCCTGCTACGAGTGGTTCGGCACCAGCTTCGTGCTGACCAATGCCATCCTCAACCTCGACGTCTACAATGCGACCAAGAGCCAGTGCGACGCCGACCCGGCATCGTGCCAGCAGGTCAACGGCGCGCCGGTCTGCGCCGCGATCAACGAGGGCACGCTCTACCCCGGCGGCGCCAAGCGCATCTCGACCTTCAGCTTCTATCGCGCCATGCAGGAACCGATCGGCCGCCAGGACTGCACCGACGACCCCGGCCTGTACGCCGGCTGCATGACGGCGCCGTGCGAGGGCGGCACCCCCGATCCGGAGACTGGCACCGTGTCGATCAGTTGCGAATGCCCGAACTACGACGGCCCGTTCCAGCTGGGCAAGGACGGCCTCTCCTGCGACGTTCTGCCGCAGGTATGGTCGGCGGCCTACTCGCCTGGCGGTACGCCGCCCGACCCGTGCGACATGGTCAACGGCTGCGTGCCGGATGCGCCGGTCGATCAGTGCGGCTGCCCGCTCTACACCACCGAGACCATGCTGCCGCCCGGCAGCGGCGTCGACTGCAACGAGGTCTGCGAGGAGTACGACTCGTGCCGTCGCAATGAGATCACCGAGCTGGGCTACACCTGCGACGCCACCCTGTGCACAACCGAGGACCACGACATCCTCTTCGACGCCTGCAACGGCCTGCAGAACTGCGACCTGAGCGAGGTCTTCAAGGCCGAGAATGCGGCCAACTGCAGCTGCTGCGCCAGCCAACTGTGTGGGTGCACGCCGAACCAGGCGACCAACCACCGTGTGTATCAGCTCAACGCGGCGCAGCGTGCTATCGCTGAGACGCCGCAGTGCGACATCAACGGCACCCTGTGCGGGGCGCCGCTGGAGGATTGAGCGCACCCGGGCGGCGAGGCACGCCGGTCCGCTCCGGGCGCTCGCGAATCAAGCGATCATCAGCGGGGCGTGCGCGCGATCGGCAGGCGCGTGATGCCGGGGATGAGATCGCGGACCTTGGTATCGACGAAGCCAGCGCTCTCGACGAGCACCACCAGCTCTGCCGCACCTGCCGAAAGGCATCTGCAGCGGCGATCGTGCGGTGAGGTGCGGTATCGTGTTCAGGGTGAGCCGCTCGCCAGCTCCACATGCCAGTCCCCGAAGCACGCCGGGGAATCCTAGCGAGGCGCGACTTGAGGCAGGCGGCGAAGTAAGAGAGCCGCAATTGCGGTCGAGCCAAGCTCGAAGACCAGGCCGCCCCGCGTGTACGAGGACACCTCGGAAGCGGCGATGGCGCCGAGCAGGCGTGTCGAGCCGAGTCCCGCACAGAGAATGGCCGTGGCAAGGAGCGCCGTGCGGGTGAAGGCAGGTCGGAGGGCGCCGAGAAAGGCGAGGATGCCGAACGCCATCTGCATGCCGCCGTACATGGCCCGGAGTTCGACCGTGCCGGTGGTGGACGTGGCCGCCACCCCTGCGAAGGCATCGAGGAAGCCCGGGTTGACGAAGCAGATGATGCCGAACGGCATCGCAACGAGTCCAAACAACCCCAGGAATATGCGCGCGCCCACGTCAACCTCCATGCTCTTGCTGCTGCCTAACGCCTTGGCGATGACCCGCCGGCGCACGATGCTGCGCGGCGAGCAGGCCGGATCCAGCCGGTCGGGTCCATCGCCCTAGGCGACGTGCTGCATCTTGTTCGCCAAGTCACGACCCGAGGTCGGTGCAGGCAATGGCCTGCCTTCGCTCACGTAGAGGACAATCGCATCGTCGACGATTCTGCAGAGCACATTGAAAACCTCTCGCTCGTCGGCGCCATGGCACCCCCCGAAGATCAAGCCCGGCGAGCTCCCGACGTAGCACTGGTCTGCTTCG
>JBOHWA010000474.1:0-2211 GCA_050735855.1 Binatia bacterium | reverse complement strand
GCTCGGCGGCGCGTTCCTCCAGCGCCGCCTCGAGCGGCTCGACCAGCGCGGCGCGCTCGCCGAGGGCCGCCAGCTCCGCACCCCGCTGCGCCGCCTCGCTCTCGAGCTGCGCGATACGGTACTCGACCGCCGAGAGGATCGTCTGGGCCTCCGCGGCGGCGCCCAGCGCATCGTCGCGCTCCCCGGCGAGGCGCTGCAGCGCCGTCGCGTGCTCGGCGCGCAGCTCGACGAGCAGTTGCGCCCGCTCGTCCCGCTGTGCGCCGAGCGCCGTCTCCAGTCGCTGGCGCGTTTCGGCCGCTTCCCCGGCCTCGCGCAGGTGCGCCTCGACCGCGTGGCGCGCCGCCTGCGCATGCGCCCGCTCGACCGCCAACGCCTCGCGCAGGGCTGCCAGCTCGCCATCGCGCAGGGCCAGCTCGCTGGCGAGGGCCGGCGCGGGCGCCGCGGGTGCCGTTTTGGCCGAATCGTCGGGTGGATCGGATGCACGCATCGGTGGTGCCTGGAGCGGAAGGGAGAGGACCGCCTCGCTCGTCGCGCTCCTCACGCCGCCGCCGCCCAACCGGGCTGCACGCAGGTGCGCAGCTCGGCGAGCAGGTCAGCGCCGGCCTCGACGACATGGCTGAGGCCCAGGGCCTCGGCGCGTTCGCGGTTCGGAGGTGCCGCCCCATCCGGGACGACACCGATGATCTGCAGACGGCGCCCCTCGGGCAGCGCGCGGATCACCTGGATCTGATCCCAGAGCGCGCCGCCGTGGCCGGCGTCGACGATCGCATGCGTCGGGCCATAGAGCCGCGCCGTCATCGGCAGTTGACGGAAGTCGGCGGCGACGCGCAGGACGTGCCAGTCCACGGCCTCCCGGCTGGCGCGCTCGAGCGGCTCGCGCACGGCGCTGTCGCGATGGCAGACGACCAGCACGCGCGGCCGCTCGTCGCTGGCGCCGGGATCGACCGCCCCCGCCGCGGCGGCGCGGAAGAGCAGCCGGCAGACGCGGCGATAGGAATCGAGCAGCGTATCGCCGAGCGAGCGCACCGAGCCATCGCTGCACAGGGCGTAGCGCGCGCCCGACTCCGCCTGGCGCAGCGCTTCGGCGAGTTGGACCCCAAGCCGCGATGCGAGCTGGGCGTAGGACTGCGCCTGATCGGCCGCGGCGCCGGTCGGAGTGTCCATCTCCTCGACCGAGACGCCCTCCAGCCCGGCGCGCAGGGTCTCGAACACCCACTCGAGCGACTCGCGCCGCGGCGGCGGCGCGGGCTCGCCGACCGGGCTCGACCGGAGCACCGGCGCAGAGCGCGCGTCGACGGTCGGATCAGCGACGGCGCTGGTGTGCCGTGAGACCGGATACCCGACCGGATCCGGCGCTGCGAAGGCCGCGACCCGGTCGGCGACCGGCGGCGCGATGGCGGGCGCCGCCTCCTCTTCGTCGTCGGTGCTCGGCGGCCAGCCGGACTCGTCCAACCCGGCGGAAGCCGCGGGCGACGCGTCGAGGGCTGCCGCCGACGGCAGCGAGCCGGGCGAGGGGGCGGCCGCGGCGGGAGCGAGGTCGTCGACCAGCGGCGCGACGACCTTGGGTAGGCGCAGGGTACCGTCGACCACCATCGCCGCCACCTCGGCGACGACGCCCAGCACGTCCTCGGGCGTGAACGGCTTGGTCAGATAGCGCACGACGTTGGGCGCATCCTGGTACGCCTGGCGGATCTCGGCGCCGCGAGCGGAGATCAACACCACCGGCAGGTCGGCCGTCGACGGGTCGGCGAGCAGGGCGCGGCACACGTCCGTCCCGCGCAGATCGGGCAGGATGAAGTCGAGCAGCACGAGGGCCGGGGCCTGGCGGCGCACCGCGTCGAGCGCCTCGGCGCCGCTGGCGGCGAACTCGACCGCATAGCCGGCCGGCACCAGGATCAGCTCGAGCGCCTTGCGGATGGTGATGCTGTCGTCGACCGCCAAGACCCGCACACGCTCACTCATGTCTGACTCCCTCCTGACGGCCACACCGCCCCACCCCGCCGCTCACCGCCCGCGCCCCGCGCGTTCGGCCGGCAGCGACTCGAGCGCGGCAATGGTCAGCGCGACGGTGCTCTCGCTGATCCGTTCGGGTCCGTTCCACGCGCCGCCCTCGGTAAAACGCGCCTGGCGGGCGGCGCTGGCGAGCAGGCGGGTAAAGGCCGGCCGCCCCTCGGCGCCGGCGAAGCGCGCGTTGACCACCCGCCCCTCGGC
>JBOHWA010000473.1:0-2536 GCA_050735855.1 Binatia bacterium | reverse complement strand
GCCACGTTCACGGCGATCGTGCGCGCCGCGGCCACCGGCACGCCTGTCCAGGTGGCGCGCCCGCCGGCCACCGCGACGCGCGCCAAGCTCGGCCTGGCGACGGCGACGCCGGGTGGCACGGGCGGCTGGACGGTGCAGGCCAACGCCACCAACGATACGGTGAAGGCGGTCATGCTGGCTCGCCAACTGCGCGGCAAGGGATACGAGGCGTTCACCGTCACCGAGCAGATCCGCGGCGTGACCTGGTATCTGGTGCGCGTCGGCCGCTTTCGCGACCGCGCCGCCGCCAAGACGCTGGAGGAGAAGCTGCGCCGCGAGGAAGGCCTCGAGGCCGCCTACGCGACGCAGCAGTAGGGCGCCTCTGCGATGGTCCCACGCTACACGCCGGAGTTCGACGAGTTCTGCGCGCTGGCGCGCCAGGGCAACCTGGTACCGGTGTACCGGCAGATCCTCGCCGACCTGGATACACCGGTCTCGGCGTTCCTCAAGCTCGACGCCGGCGGCGACGCGTTCCTGCTCGAGAGCGTCGAGGGCGGCGAGAAGTGGGGCCGCTACAGCTTCCTCGGCAGCAACCCGGAACGTGTCGTCTACGGCAAGGACGGGACGCTCTACGAGGGCCCGCCGGGGGGTCCGTTCGATTCGCGGACGGTCGAGGATCCGCTCGCCGCGCTGCGCGAGCTGATGCGCGCCTATGAGCCGGTGGCGGTGCGCGGCCTGCCGCGCTTCGCGGGAGGGCTGGTCGGCTATCTGAGCTACGACGTGGCCCGCTGCTTCGAGCACCTGCCGCAGATCGCCCGCGACGAGCTCGGCGATGCGGACTTCTATCTGATGGTGGTCGACACGCTGGTGGCGTTCGACAATGTCGCCCAGTCGATGCAGGTGGTGGCGCATGCACGGGTTGGCGCCGGCATCGATGTGCGCCAGGCCTATGACGGCGCCTGCGCCCGTATCGACGCGGTGGTCGAACGCCTGCAGCGCCCGGCGCCGTTGCCGCCGTCGGTGGCGCTCGGCACGCCGCCTGCGGTGCGCTCGAACTTCGCCCCGGCCGCCTACGAGGCCATCGTCGAGCGCGCCAAGGAGTACATCCGCGCCGGTGACATCATCCAGGTCGTGCTGGCGCAGCGTTTCCAATGTCCGCTGCGCACCGCCCCGATCAACATCTATCGCTGTCTGCGCACCTTCAACCCGTCGCCGTACATGTTCTTCCTGCGCGTCGGCGGGCGCATCGTGCTGGGCGCCTCGCCCGAGGTCATGGTGCGCCTGGAGGGGCGCGAGCTCACCGTGCGCCCGATCGCCGGCACGCGGCCGCGCGGCACCGACGAGCGGCTCGATCGCGAGCTCGAGACCGAGCTGCGCGCCGATCCGAAGGAGATCGCCGAGCACATCATGCTGGTCGACCTGGGACGCAACGACGTCGGCCGTGTCGCGCGCATCGGCTCGGTCGAGGTGACCCAACGCCTGACCGTCGAGCGCTACTCGCATGTCATGCATCTGGTCTCCAACGTGCGCGGCGAGCTCAATCCCGAGCTCGACGCCTTCGATGCCTTTCGCGCCACCTTCCCGGCCGGCACCCTGTCCGGCGCGCCGAAGATCCGCGCCATGCAGATCATCGAAGAGCTCGAACCGATCCGCCGCGGGATCTACGGCGGCGCGATCGGCTACTTCGACTTCTCCGGCAATATGGATACCGCGATCGCCATCCGGACGATGGTGATCGACGGCCAGACGATCTACTTCGAGTCCGGGGCGGGGATCGTCGCCGACTCCGACCCCGAGCGCGAGCACGCCGAGTGCGTCAACAAGGCGCGCGCCCTGTCGCAGGCGATCAAACTGGCGGAGTCGATGTAGCCATGTTGTTGATGATCGATAACTACGACTCGTTCACCTACAACCTGGTCCAGTACCTGGGCGAGCTGGGCGAGGACGTGCAGGTGCATCGCAACGACGCGCTGACGGTCGCCGACGTGGCGGCGCTCAAGCCGGATCGCATCGTCATCTCGCCGGGTCCGTGCAGTCCCACCGAGGCCGGCATCTCGGTCGCCGTGATCCGCGAGCTCACCGGCCGCATTCCCATCCTCGGCGTCTGCCTCGGCCACCAGTGCATCGGCGCGGCCCTGGGCGGCAACGTCGTGCGCGCCGACCGCATCATGCACGGCAAGACCTCACCGATCCGCCACGACGGCCGCACGCTGTTCAGCGGCCTGTCCAACCCCTTCGACGCTACCCGCTACCATTCGTTGCTGATCGAGCGCGCCAGCATCCCCGACAGCCTGGAGATCTCCGCCTGGACCGACGAGCAGGAGATCATGGGTGTGCGCCACAAGCAGCACCTGCTGGAGGGCGTGCAGTTTCATCCGGAGTCGATCCTGACCCTGGAGGGGAAACGATTGCTGGCGAATTTCCTGGAGCGATCGCGCCGATAGCTCTCGGCGCCGTCCGGCCCGCGTCGAGCGTCTGCGGACGGGCACGGGCACGGGAGCGGGAACGGGAACGGGAACGGGAACGGGAAGAATGGATATTCGGGCTGCTATTGCGC
>JBOHWA010000472.1:0-2551 GCA_050735855.1 Binatia bacterium | reverse complement strand
CCGCCCCGCCGCGACCAACGCTGAAGCGGTCGCCCCCCTCCACCCCTCGCTCGGTCCGTCAGCTCGTGGAGCATTGCTCCCACCCCAACATACAAGCGCGGGCGGCCCGCCCGCTCTTTCCGACGAGTCCCGCGGCCGCCGGATGGGGGGCCTGTCGGCGCGCCGCGCGCGCCGCGGTCAGTGCAACAGCACGCCGGGCTTCGCGGCCGCGGTCGCCAGCACCGGGCGGGTCAGCAGGATGCCGAGCGGGGGGCGCAGCCGTGGCGCCAGGGCCAGGCGCGGGCGCAGCCCACTGCGGCGCAGGTCGCCGAGATCGTCCTTGACCGCCTGCAGCAGGCCGCCATCGAGACCGGAGCCGTACACTTCGACGCGCCACTCGCCAGGGACGGCCGTGGTCAAACGTCGCACGTGCTGCATGACGGCGCGCAACACCGCGGCGTCGATCGCGCCGGCGAAGGTGAACAGGCCCTGCGGCGCGCCGCCGATCAGGCGCCAGACGCGCACACTCAAGCCGCTGGTTGCCGGCCGCGCCGACGCGTTGCGATTGCGTTCTCTGATACGAATCATCTGCCCCATGGTTGGTCGACCGTCTGGTTGCAGCTCAGAGCAACCGCGATGCCACGCGATCGCGCTTGGCGCGCGCGGCGCGGCGGACGACGCCCCGGCGCGATCGTCCCGACAATTCCGTGTTGGCGCGGCGGCACGCTGCCGCGCCACGGATTCGCCGCACAGGCCGGCGCATGTCACCTGTTGGCTTTGCCCAAGGAAGCAGAAGGGAACAATGGATTACGCGGATTGAACGGATTTCTGAGCCCTACTCCGTGCAATCCGTTTAATCCGCGCAATCCGTTGTTGGTTTTCTGAGTGCTCAGGCAAAGCCTCATTTGTTCCCTCGCCATGTTCGCGCCGCCCGTGCGCTTGCAACCGCGCGGCAGTTCACGCTTACGTGAGCGGCCGATGTCACCTTCCTGCGCGCCGTTGCCGGTGCCGCGCCGGGCGCGGTGCGCGGCGTCCGTTGTCGCGGCGCTGTTGGCGCTGGCCGGGGCGGCGGGCTGCCGCGGGACGGGCGGCGCCGGCGATGCGCCGCCGACCGGTGCCATCGTGGTGGTGGTCGACGCCCTGCGCGCCGATCATCTCGGCACCTATGGGTACGAGCGGGCCACCTCGCCGCGGCTCGACGCGTTCGCCAGGGACGCGATGCGCTTCGACAGCGCGCTCACCCCCGCGCCCTGGACCCTGCCGGCGATGGGGACGCTGTGGACGTCGCTCTACCCCTCCGTGCACGGCGCCGTGCGGCGCAGCGACGAGATCACCTACATCCTCGATCGCGCCAAGTTCCGCCCGACGGGCGTGCTCGCCGAGGCGCATGTGACGCTGGCGGAGGTGCTGCGCGAACACGGCTTCGCCACCGCGGCGTTCATCGACGGCTGCTATCCCGGCAAGGTGTTCGGCTTCGGCCAGGGCTTCGATCTGCTGGTCGAGGACGACCTCTACGGCGCGCGCCTGAACGGCGAGGCGCTGCTCGCGTGGCTCGACGCGACGCGACCGAAGCGCTTCTTCGCCTATCTGCACGTCATCGAGGTCCACTCGCCCTACACGCCGCCCGGCGTGCCGATCGAGCTGCAGGGGCGTGACGACGAGGCGACGCGGCGCGTGCTGCGCGTGCTGGAGGAAGAGCGCCAGCGCTACGCGCAATGGAATTTCGATCCCGACTACACCGGCACCATCGACGGCTCGGAGCCGACCCTGGAGCCGCTGCGCACCGCCGCACCGCCGCCGCGCGACGCGGCCCACGTGGCGGCGCTGTACGACCGCGGCATCGCCTACACCGACTATTGGCTCGGCCACCTGATCGACGAGCTCAAGCGGCGCGGACTCTACGACCAGACGGTGCTGGTGGTCACCGCCGACCACGGCGAGGAGCTCTTCGACCACGGCCGCCTCGATCACAGCCGCACCTTCTACGAGGAGATCATGCGCATCCCGCTGATCATGCGCGTGCCCGGGCGCGGCATCGGCCGGACCAGCAAGACGCAGGTCGGCCTCATCGACGTGATGCCGACGCTGCTCGATGTGCTCGGTGTACCGTACACCGGCACGATGCAGGGCAAGAGCCTGGGGCCCCTGCTCGACGGGGCGCCGTTCCCCGATCGCGTCTTCTTCGGCGAAGCCGACCAAGGCTACCGCCTGGTCGCCATGCGCACCAACCAGATGAAATACGTGCAGGATCTGAACGGCCACAACCGCGAGGCCTACGATCTGGTCAAAGACCCCGAAGAGCGCAAGAACATCTGCACCATCAGCCCGACGATGTGCGCACCGTTCGCGACCACGGTCAGCCAATGGCGCGCCGAGATGGCGCAGGCCAAGGCCGCGCTCCAGGTGGGCCCGGCACCGACGGCAGTGATCGACGCGCAGACCCGCGAGCGCCTCAAGGCCCTGGGGTACGATCCCTGACCGAAGTCCTGATCAGCTTTGCCCGCCGGGGATGTCAGATCTTCCTCCCGCTCACCTGGAGGGCGCCGGGCCCTCGGCGCCGGGGGTGGCGAGG
>JBOHWA010000471.1:0-7970 GCA_050735855.1 Binatia bacterium | reverse complement strand
ACGTGGGGCAGGGCGCGGCAGCCGGCGCCGCGGGCGGCGCGACGGCGGGGCTGGTCGGCACGCTGTTCGGTTGGATGTTCGAGAAGAACCAGCCCGATCCGGTGTACAGCGCCTTCGTCGACCGCTGCCTGCGCGACAAGGGCTACGACCCGATCGGGTGGAGCTAGCCGCCAGCGTAGCGACACCCCTTGGAGGGCGCCGGGCTCTCGGCGCCGGGGGTGGCGGGGCTGGGTGCTCGCTGCAAGCACGGCGCCGAGGGACCGGCGCCCTCCAGGTCTCTACTCGGTCTCTTCGACCAGCTGCATCGGGCGCAGCACCTCGCGGGGGATACCATCGAGGAAGCGCGACGGTTTCGACAGCACCATGCCGGCGGCGCGGTCGTACATGTTGATCGGGTACGACAGGTAGAGGTGCTGTTTGGCGCGCGTGACGGCGACGTACATCAGGCGGCGCTCCTCCTCGAGCTCCTCTTCGTCGTGCATGCTGTAGGCCGACGGGAACTTGCCGTCGACGACCCAGATGATGAACACCGTGTGCCACTCCAGCCCTTTGGCGGAGTGGATGGTGGAGAGGGTCATCAGACCCTCGTCGTCGTCGGTCGCCAGCACGTCGCCGACGCTGTCGCTCGGCGGCTCGAGCGCCATGTCGGTGAGCAGCGTCTGCAGCGTCTTGTAGCGCGCCGCGATGCTGACGAAGTGCTCGAGGTCGCGCTGGCGCTTCGGATAGTCGTCCGGATGGACGCGTTTGAGCAGCGGCTCGTAGTAGCGCAGCACCTCGGCGAGCTGCTCCTCCGGGCGGCGCGCCGGATCGCCGATGCGGCGCAGCAGGCCGGCCAGCAGGCGCAGATCGGTGGAGTAGGCCCGGCCGCTGAGCGACTCGAGCGCGCCGGCGATGTCGGCGGCGTCGAGCAGGTGGCTGGTGATGTCGTCGGCGGTGCGCGGTCCGACGCCCTCGAGCAGCAACAGCAGGCGGTGCCAGGAGACGGCATCGCGCGGGTTCTCGACCACCCGCAGGTGGGCCAGCGCGTCCTTGACGTGCGCCGTCTCGATGAACTTGAAGCCGCCGCGTTTGACGAACGGGATGTCGGCGCGCGTCAGCTCGAGCTCGAGGTCGAAGGAGTGGAAGCTCGAACGGAACAGCACGGCGATCTCAGGCAGCGGGACGCCCTCCTCGCGCAGCTCGAGGATGCGCTGGGTGACGAAGCGCGACTGGTAGTTCTCGTGCGCGGCGGCGATCACGAGCGGCGTCGGCCCGGCGCCGCGCTGCGTGAACAGCACCTTGGTGTAGCGCTCGCGCGCCTGTTCGATGACCGCGTTGGCGACGTCGAGCACCGGCTGCGTGCTGCGGTAGTTCTGCTCCAGCGAGATCACCCGGGCGGTGGGGAACAGGGTCGGAAAATCCATGATGTTGCGGAAGTTGGCGCCGCGGAAGGCGTAGATGCTCTGCGCATCGTCGCCGACCGCCATGACGTTGTCGTGCTCGGCGGCGAGCAGGCGGACGATGCCGGCCTGCAGCGGGTTGGTGTCCTGGTACTCGTCGACCATCAGATAGCGGTAGCGCTGCGAGAGCTGGGCGCGCACGCCGTCGTGCTCGGCGAGCAGTTGGTGCAGCTTGACCAGCAGGTCGTCGTAGTCGACCACCTGCCGCTCGAGCTTGTAGGTACGGTACGCGGCCTCGAGGGCGAGCAGATCGTCGGCGTGCTCGGCCAGGTGGGCGTAGGTGTCGTCGATGAGCTGCGCCAGCGGGCGGGCCTTGTTCACCGCCATGCTGAACATCTCGAGGATGGTCTGCTTGCGCGGGAAGCGTTTGTCCTTCTTGTCCAGCCCGTGGCGGGCGCGCAGCAGGCCGACCAGATCCTCGGCGTCGCCGCGATCGAGAATGGTGAACGAGCTGCCCAGGCCGAGGGCGCTGCCGTGGCGGCGCAGCACGGTGTTGGCGAACGAGTGGAAGGTGCCGCCGGCGACCTGTTCGCAGCGTCCGTCGAGCAGGCCGGCGGCGCGGCGGAGCATCTCCTGGGCCGACTTGCGGGTGAAGGTCAGCAGCAGGATGGCGTGCGGGTCGATGCCCGACTCGACCAGCCGGGCGACGCGAAACACCAGGGTGCGCGTCTTGCCGCTGCCCGCCCCGGCCACCACCAGCACCGGTCCGTCGGTGGCCGTCACCGCCTGGTACTGCGCCGCGTTGAGCAGCCCCTGGTAGTCGAGACGGAAGCGCGCCTCGCCCGGCAGGCGACGCAGCACGTATGTGTCGCGCGGGGCGGTCATGCGGTGTAGGGGAATGTACCAAGAGAGCCGCCCCGCACCCAATGTCGGACGAAGAAAAGTCGAAGCCGTCGCTCGGCGAAGCCGCCCGCCTCGATCTGCGCGGCGTCCCCTGTCCGCTCAGTTGGGCGAAAACCAAGGTGCGGCTGGCCGAGCTGCAGCCGGGCGAGGCGCTGACCGTCTGGCTAGACGATCCCAAAGGCGTGCGCGACCTGCCCCGTGCCGCGGAGGCCGAGGGCTACGCGGTGGACCAGCCGACCGCCGCCGACGGCGCCTGGCTGATCTGCATTTCGATCTGACCCGGCGAGGGATCAGACAGGGACGGAGACGAGCAGGGCGAGCAGTCCGCTCAACCCGACCACCACCGGCCACCAGTTGCGCGAGTTCTCCATCACGCACCAGGCAGGAGCAGGATCCGGGCCTCGGCCGACAAGATCGAGTTGACAGCCCCTGTCCTCAGGGGTCTGGGGGCCGAGCCGTCAATGAAATGTCGATTGACGCGATTTGCTCCGCGCTCAGTCGCTGGTGCTCATCAGGTGGACCTTCTTGGAGTCCTTTACCTTGGCGAGCAGCTCCGAAACCGAGTGGTTGAGCCCCGGATGGATGAGCTGCGGGGCGA
Organism: Binatia bacterium; assembly: GCA_050735855.1. Taxonomy (GTDB): domain Bacteria; phylum Desulfobacterota; class Binatia; order HRBIN30; family CADEER01; genus JBOHWA01. The sequence goes on along the minus strand of JBOHWA010000471.1, from coordinate 5,090 downwards.
GCTCGCTGAGCGGGATGAGGACGAAACGGCGCCCCGGAAGGCGCGGATGGGGCACCTTCAGGTTGCGCTTGTCGATGACTTCCATGTCGAAGAAGAGGATGTCCAGGTCTATGACCCGCGCGCCCCATCGCTTACCTTTCACGCGCTTACGCCCCATGGTCTCTTCTATCGCAAGAATCTTCTTGAGGAGCTCCGCCGGGGCCAGCTCGGTCTCGATCTCGACCACGCTGTTGGCGAACCAGGTCTTGGCGTCGCCGTGCGGCTCACTCTCGTAGAGCGACGACTCCTTGACGACGCGAGTCTTCGGCAGCTCGGAGAGCCGGACGCGCGCTTCGCGGCAATTGGCTCGCCGGTCGCCTAGGTTCGACCCGATTCCGATGAACACTCGGTGGGGCATACCATCCGACCTCCCCGCACAACCTCAACAGCCGCGTTGGGCACCGGGCGCCCAGCGGGCCTTCGATACGCCACCTCAGGCTCGGGACGCTGCCGCGGTATCTGCTCACCCCGGGGCGGAAGCGCCAAGCCCGCCGCGGTGTGTATCGAGAACGGCAGGAATTTGCAACTTGCTACCTATGTTGAGGCGCCCGTCGGGCTCGTGGGTCCGGAGGCGGCTTGAGGCCCGGCGGGCCGGGTGATACTCGACGGCGGCCGTTCCCGCCAGTGCCAGCACGAGGAGACCACGCGATGCACTCAGCCGCACGCCTACAGCAAATCCCACCCTACCTGTTCATGGAGCTGCGCCAGAAGATCGGCAAGGCGCGGGCGGCGGGGATGGACGTCATCAGCCTGGCGATCGGCGACCCGGTCGAGCCGACGCCCGAGCCGATCATCCACGAGCTGGCGCGCGCTGCACACGACCCCGCCAACCATCAGTACCCGACCGACGAAGAGAAGGGCATGCTCGGCTTCCGCGAGGCCGTCGCCCGCTGGTACGCCAAGCGCTACCAGGTCACCGTCGATCCGCAGAAGGAGATCCTCGGCCTGATCGGCTCGAAGGAAGGCTGCCATCACTTCGCGCTTGGCCGGGTCAATCCGGGCGACGCGGTTCTGATGACCGACCCCGGCTATCCGGCCTATCGGGCCAGCATCCTGATCGCCGGCGGCGAGCCGGTGAACGTCCCGATCCGCCCCGAGCACGGCTACCTGCCGGTGCTGCGCGACATTCCCACCGAGGTCGCGAAGCGGGCGACGGCGATGTTCCTCAACTATCCGAACAATCCGACCGGGGCGACGGCCACCACCGCGTTCCTCAAGGAGCTGGTCGAGTTCGCCCGCAGCCACGATATCGCCATCTGCTACGACAACCCCTACATCGAGGTGGTCTTCGACGGCGAGCAGCCGCTCAGCTTCCTGTCGGTGCCTGGGGCCAAGGACGTCGGCATCGAGCTCAACTCGCTCTCCAAGCCGTTCAACATGACCGGCTGGCGCCTGGGCATGGCGCTCGGCAACCCGGACCTGATCGCGGCGATCTCGAAGGTGAAGGAGAACACCGACTCGGGCGTGTTCAACGCCATCCAGTACGCCGGCATCGCCGCCTTCACCCACTGCGAGGGGTCGATCGACCACATGCTGCAGATCTACGCCCGCCGCCGCGACCTGGTGGTGGCGACGCTGCGCCAGGTGGGCATCGAGTACACCCCGGTGAAGGGCACCTTCTACCTGTGGGTGCCGACGCCGAAGAGCATGTCGTCCCTGGCCTTCGCCGACCTGCTGCTCGAGAAGGCCCAGGTGGTGGTCGCCCCAGGCCGCGGCTACGGCGAGTTCGGCGAGGGCTTCTTCCGCATCTCGCTCACCGTGCCCGACGCGCGCCTCGAGCTGGCGATGGAGCGCATGCGGCAGGCGCTGGAAACCTGATCCCGCCGTGGAGGGCGCCCGTCGGGTGTGACGAGGTGCTTACGCCCCGAGTCCGAGCACGTCGGCCATGGAGTAGCGGGCGACGGGTTGGTCCGCGAGCCAGACCCCGGCGCGCACGGCGCCGCGCGCCAGGCAGTCGCGGCTGTGGGCGCGGTGGGTGAGCTCGATGCGCTCGCCCATGCCGGCGAAGACCACGGTGTGATCGCCGACCACGTCGCCGCCGCGCAGCGCGACGATGCCGATCTCCTCGTCGGAGCGGCGGCCGACGATGCCCTCGCGCGCCAGGCGCTTGGTGCGGTCGAAGTTGCGTTGCGACCCGGCGGCGACGGCGCGGCCCAGCGCCAGGGCGGTGCCGCTCGGCGCGTCGACCTTCATGCGGTGGTGGATCTCGACGATCTCCGGGTCGAAGCCCGCGCCGAGCACGGCGGCGGCCTCCTGCACCAGCTTGAGCAGGACGTTGACGCCGACGCTCATGTTGGCGGCGATGACGCAGCGCGTACGTTGCGCGAGCTCGTCGAGCTCGCGCTGCTCCTCAGTCGAGTAGCCTGTGGTGCCGATGACGATGGCGGCGCCCCGCTGCGCCGCGGTGCGCAGATGCGCCACGGCCGCGGGTGCGATGGTGAAGTCGAGCGTCACGGTGCCGGGCGCGGCCGCGGCGGCGTAGTCGTCGGTGAGCGACACGCCGAGCGGGTTGATTCCGGCAACCACGCCGGCGTCCTGGCCGAGCGCCGGATGACCGGCAGTCTCCACCGCCGCGTGCAGGGTGGCGTCGGGCTCCTGCGCGATCACACCGATCAGGGCGCGACCCATGCGCCCGGCGGCGCCGCAGACGATCATCGGGACGGACATCGGCGACTCCTCACCCGGGCACAGCACGCCGCGCGGCTACAGGTACGGTTGCAGCGCGGCGTGGAGCGCTTCGCGCGGCGCCGCAGTCATCGGCAGCAGCGGCAGGCGCAGCTCGTCGCGGCAGAGACCGAAGCGGGCCATCGCCGCCTTGATCGGGATCGGGTTGGTCTCGAGGAAGAGGGCGCGGATCAGCGGCAGCATCGCGTAGTGCTGGTGGCGCGCCGCGGCCCAGTCGCCGGCCAGCATGGCGGCGACGGCCGACGACCAGTGCCGCGGCAGGCAGTTGGCGAGCACCGAGATGACGGCGATGCCGCCGACGGCGACGATCGGCAGGGTCAGCGCGTCGTCGCCGGAATAGAGCGGCAGCGCGTCGCCACAGCGCCGGATCACTTCCTGGCACTCGTCGAGCGAGCCGGTCGACTCCTTGAGGCCGACGATATGCTCGAGCTCGGCCAGGCGGGCGAGCGTGGTTGCCTCGATCTTCGAGCCGGTGCGGCCGGGAATGTTGTAGACGATCAACGGGAAGCGTGTCGCTTCGGCGATAGCACGGTAGTGCGCGTAGATGCCGTCCTGCGTCGGCTTGTTGTAGTAGGGCGAGATCAGCAGCGCCGCGTCGGCGCCGGCGTCGCGCGCCGCCGCGGTCAGGCGGATCGCCTCGGCCGTGGCGTTGGAGCCGGTGCCGGCGATCACCGGGACACGCCCCTTGGCGAAGCGCACCACCAGCTTGACCACCTCGGCGTGCTCGTCGTGGCTGAGCGTCGCCGATTCGCCGGTGCTGCCGCACGGCACCAGGCCGGCAATGCCGTTGGCGATCTGGTGCTCGACGATGCGCTCGAGGGCGTCGCGGTCGAGCGCCCCGTCGCGGAAGGGCGTGACCAGGGCGGTGAGGGTGCCGGGAAACTGTCGCTTCATGTCAGAGCTCGATCTCGCCGCGAAACACTTCCTCGGCGGCGCCGGTCATGTAGACGTGATCGTCCGCGGCGCGCCACTCGATGTCGAGCGTGCCGCCGTTGAGCTGCAGGGCCGCGTGCCGGTCAGAGCGACCGGTGAGCACCGCCGCGACCAGGGCGGCGCAGGCGCCGGTGCCGCAGGCGGCGGTCTCGCCCGAGCCGCGTTCCCAGACCCGCATGCGCAGCGCGCGCGGGCCGTCGACGCGGATGAATTCGGTGTTGACGCGGCGCGGGAAGAACGGATGGCGCTCGAACGGTGGGCCGAGGCGCTCGAGATCGAGGTCGTCGACCTCGGGCAGGAAGAGGACGCAGTGCGGGTTGCCCATCGAAACGCAGGTCACGGCGTAGGTCGCGCCAGCGACCTCGAGCGGGGCGTCGATGACTCGCCCCTCGGCCGCGACGGGAATCAGCGGTCCGTCGAGGATCGGTGCGCCCATGTCGACGGTGACCTGCTCGACCCGCCCGTTGCGGCTCGACAGCTGCAGCGTCTTGATGCCGCAGTCGGTCTCGATGCGCAGCGGGTTGGCGCGCGAGCGGCCGTGGTCGGCGACGTACTTGCCGACGCAGCGAATGCCGTTGCCGCACATCTCGCCGCGGCTGCCGTCGGCGTTGTACATCTCCATGCGCGCGTCGGCGACTTCGGATGGGCAGATCAGGATGACGCCGTCGGAGCCGATGCCGGTGCGGCGCGGACTCACGCGGCGCGCCAGCGCGGCGGGATCGGCGACCGCATGGGCGAAGCAATCGACGTAAACGTAGTCGTTGCCGATGCCGTGCATCTTGACGAAAGGGAGGGTGGCCATGGCGATCGCCCGAGCACTCCGACTAGCATGCGACCCCACAAACCGGAAGGCGACGCGATTCTACGCACGTCACGCGGCGGCGTCGGATCAACGCAGCGGCGGCGTCGCCGTCGGCGCCTGGGTCGGGGCCACCGTCGGGGTGACGGTCGGCACCGAGCGCACCACCTGCGCCATGTTGGACGGCGCGCTGACGTAGCCGTCGAGGGTCGAGGCGAACACCAGATCGCTGTAGAGCTCGCCGACCTGGGTGTCGGCGGCGTCGACATAGCGACAGCGCCGCGCCTGGCGCAGCCGATCGCGGAATTCGGCACCCCGAGACAAAGGGTGTCACAGCGGCCATGATCGGCGGGCGGCGCTCAGAACAGGCGTTTCAGGCGCAGCAGGATCGCGGTCAGAATGCCGACCGCCACCAGTAGCCCGGACACGATCCAGAAGCCCCACTCGTAGTTGACGCCCGGCAGCCCGCCGACGTTGATGCCGAGCAAGCCGGTGATCAGGCCCAGCGGCAGGAAAATTGCCGCCACCAGGGCCATGATGTACATGCGGCGGTTCGTCTCGTCGGCAGCGCGGTTGCGGATCTCGTCATTGGCGACGGCGGCGCGCTCGCGCAACGCATCGAGGTCCTCGACGT
>JBOHWA010000470.1:0-13229 GCA_050735855.1 Binatia bacterium | reverse complement strand
CCGAGTACGGCGACATGACGCGCGGCAAGAAGGTCATCGGCCCCGAGGCCCGCGCGGCGATGAAGCAGATCCTGGGCGATATCCAGAGCGGCAAGTTCGCCAAGGAGTGGATGGAGGAGCACCGGGTCGGCAGCCCGCACTTCCGCGAGCTGCGCAAGGAAGCGGAACACCATCCGATCGAGAAGGTCGGGCAGAACCTGCGTTCGATGATGCCTTGGCTGGCCTCGGACCGCCTGGTGGACCGCTCCAAGAACTGATCCGTCGAGGCCCTCCGTGCCCACCAGCAGCTCCGCGCCGCGCAGCGGCGATGACACCGGCGGTGCGCGCCTCCCTGCGCCTGGGGGCGCCCGCCGCCTGGTGCCGGTGCCCTTGCACAAGGGCGTCTACATCCTGCCCAATCTGATCACTACGGCGGGGCTCTTCACTGGATTCTACTCGATCATCGCCAGCCTGCGCGGCGACTTCCTCGTCGCGGCGATCGCCATCATGGCTGCCAACGTCTTCGATGTCCTCGACGGCCGTGTGGCACGCGTCACCCACACGACGTCGCGTTTCGGGGTCGAGTACGATTCGCTGTGCGACCTGGTCGCGTTCGGCGTGGCGCCCGGCATCCTCGTCTACACCTGGGCCCTGGCGCCCTGGGGGACGTTCGGGTGGCTCGCGGCGTCACTGTACGTGACCTGCGGGGCCCTGCGGTTGGCGCGTTTCAACGTGCAGTACGACAACGTCGAGAAGCGGCATTTCATCGGGTTGCCGATCCCCGCCGCGGCCGAGGTCGTCGCGTCGACGGTGATCCTGTACTACTTCTTCGGCGGCGAGGGCGCGACGTACCGCCATCTGATCGTACTGCTCATGGTCTACGCGCTGGCGGCGCTGATGGTCAGCAACGTCCGCTATTTCAGCTTCAAGGAAATCGACATCCATCGCCGGCAGCCGTTCTGGGTGCTGGTGGTCGTCATCCTCGTCCTCAAGCTGTTGATCGCGGAGCCGCAGGTGTGCCTGTTCGCCGCCTTCTTTCTCTATGCGGCATCGGGGCCGGCCCGCACGACATGGCTGTATGGGCGCCGCCTGGTGCGGCGCGCTGTCACACGGCGCCGGTGGCCCGACGCAGCTTGACAACCCCCTAGCGCTCTTCTACGTCAGTCAGGGACCATGACGACCTCGTTGATCACAGGGCTGCGGCTAGGCGTGGAGTTACGACTCGTGCTCCAGCTCGGTGCGCCCGCCGGCTATTGACGAACAGACCAGGCGCCACGGGTAGGGGAACCGCCCGTTGGTTGATGCAATAGCAAGTCTCGAGGGCCACGGGCGGTATGTCCGTGGCCCTTTTCTTTCCCCGCGATGCGGGGAGCGGCCCGTTCCCCCGGACCGCAGTGCAGAGCCGATAGAGGGGAAGACGACCATGACCAGCAACGACGACTTCGTACAGATCTTCGACACGACGCTGCGCGACGGCGAGCAATCGCCCGGCGCGACGATGAACGTGGACGAGAAGCTGGTGATCGCGCGCCAGCTCGAGAAACTGGGCGTCGACGTGATCGAGGCCGGCTTCGCGGCGGCGTCGGATGGCGACGCGGATGCCGTCGGCCGGGTCGCTGCTGCGGTCTCGACGCCGATCGTGCTCAGCCTGGCGCGCACCCGCCAGGCCGACATCGAGACGGCGCTGCGCAGCGTCCGGTGCGCCAAGCGGCCCGGGATCCACATCTTCATTGCCACCTCCGACCTGCATCTCGAGCGCAAGCTCATGATGTCACACCAGCAGGTCGTCGACGCGGCCTGCGCGGCGGTCGCCTTCGCCAGGCAGCACGTCGACTATGTCGAGTTCTCGGCCGAGGATGCCTCGCGCAGCGAGCCCGACTATCTCGTCGAAGTGTTCGGCGAAGTGATCAAGGCCGGCGCGCGCACGCTCAACGTGCCCGACACCACCGGCTACGCCGTACCGCAGGAGTTCGGCGCCCTGTTCAAGGATCTCATCGCGCGCACGCCGGGCGGCGACGGCGTGATCTGGAGCGCGCACTGTCACAACGACCTCGGCATGGCGGTGGCGAACTCGCTCGCCGCGGTGCGCAACGGCGCCCGCCAGATCGAGTGCACCATCAACGGCATCGGCGAGCGGGCGGGGAACACCGCGCTCGAAGAGGTCGTGATGGCGATCAAGACCCGGCGCGACGTGTTCGCGCCCGTCGACGTCCGCATCGACACGCGACAGATCTATCCGTCGAGTCGGCTGCTCTCGCAGATCACCGGCATCCCGGTGCCGATCAACAAGCCGGTCGTCGGTGACAACGCCTTTGCCCATGAAGCCGGCATCCACCAGGATGGCGTGCTCAAGGACACCCTGACGTACGAGATCATGCGGCCGGAGTCGGTCGGCGTGACGAGCAACCGCCTGGTGCTCGGCAAGCACTCCGGTCGCCACGCCTTTGCCGACCGCCTGAAGGCGCTCGGCGTCGACTTCAACCAGGTGGAGATGGGCGACGCCTTCAACCGCTTCAAGACGCTGGCGGACAAAAAGAAGCACATCTACGACGAAGACCTGCTCGCGCTGGTGGCCGGGACCGGCCCGCGCGCCGCTGATCGCTACGAGTTGGTCGATCTGGAGGTGGCGTCGTCGGTCTCGGCCCAGCCGCACGCTCGCGTCCGCATGCGCATCGACGGGGCCGAACGCGAGGCGCACGCCACCGGCGACGGCATGGTCGACGCCTGCTTTCAGGCGATCGCCAGCCTGGTCGGTTGCTGCCCGACGCTGGAACGCTATCAGGTGAGCGCGCTCAGCGCCGATACCGACGCGCAGGGCGAGGCGTCCTGCGCGATCCGTGACGCACAGTTTACGGTGAACGGGCAGGCCGTCCACACCGACATCATCATGGCCAGCGCGCTTGCGTACGTGAACGCGCTCAACAAACTCGACGAACGCCACCGCCACCAGCAGCGGCTGCGCCGCGAAGGACCGTGAGGACCCGATCATGGAGACAGCACGAATCGCCGTATTCGCCGGCGACGGCATCGGCCCAGAAGTCACCGGCGAGGCGCGCGCCGTCCTCGAACAGTGCGCGCCGCGCTTCGGCCTGCCGCTCGAGTTCACTGCCGGCCTGATCGGCGGTGGCGCGATCGATCGCGACGGCATCCCGTTGCCGGCGGCCAGCCTCGAGCTCGCGCGCCACAGCGATGCGATCCTGCTCGGCGCCGTGGGCGGCCCGCAGTGGGACAACCCGCAGAGCACCGTGCGGCCCGAACAGGCGCTGCTCGGGCTGCGGCGCGGCCTGGGGCTGTTCGCCAACCTGCGGCCGATCGTCGCCCACCCGCGCTTGATCGATGCCGCCCCGCTGCGCCGCGAGCTGCTCGAGGGGGTGGACATCCTGTTCGTCCGCGAGCTCACCGGCGGCGTCTACTTCGGGCAGCCGAGCGAACGCCGCACGGGTCCGGACGGCCGCGAGGCCGTCGATACGACGGTCTACTCCGAGGGCGAGATCGCCCGCGTCACGCGTCTGGCGTTCCAGCTCGCGCAGCGCCGCCGCCGCCGTGTCACGCAGGTCGACAAGGCCAACATCCTCGCCACCTCGCGGCTGTGGCGCGAGGTGACGCACGAAATCGCTGGCGAGTTTCCCGACGTCACCTGCGAGGACGTGCTGGTCGACGCCATGTCGATGCACCTGCTGCGCCGCCCGAGGGATTTCGATGTGGTGGTGACGGAGAACATGTTCGGCGACATCCTGACCGACGAGGCGTCGGTCCTGACCGGTTCGCTGGGCATGCTGCCGTCGGCGTCGGTCGGCGATGCGATCAATCGCCAGGGCGGGCGTGTCGGGCTCTATGAGCCGATCCACGGCAGCGCGCCCGATATCGCCGGGCGCGACCTTGCCAACCCCCTTGGCGCGATTCTCTCGAGCGCCATGCTGCTCGAGTACTCGCTTGGCGCCACCGTGGCCGCCCGCGCCATCGAGGCGGCGGTCGGCGTCGTGCTCGATCAGGGGCTGCGCACCGCCGACGTTCGCCAGGATGGCTGCACGATCGTGGGCTGTCGCGCCATGGGCGAGGCCGTGCGCCGCGCGCTCAGCGATGTGACGACATGACCGGCTACACCGTCGCCATCGTGGGTGCGGCCAGCGATCTCGGTCGCGAGGTGCAGGCCGTGCTGCGCGAGCGGCTCTTCCCGGTCGCCGGGTGGCGGCTGGTGGACGACGACGAGGACGCGGACGACGACGAGCTGGCCGACGCGCTGGTGCCCCCCGACGCGTTCGACGTCAGCGAAGTCGATCTCGCCTTTCTGTGTGGCGGCACGGAGCAGTCCGCGAGCTTCGGCGCGCGCGCCCTCGAGGCCGGGGTGGTGGTGATCGATCTGGTCCAGGCGCTGAGCGACGTCGAAGGGGCCCAGTACGTGGTTCCCGAGGTCAACGCCGACGTGGTCGGCGTGGAGCCGGGCCCGCTGTGCTGTCCCGTGCCGGGGGCGGCGGCGCTCGCGGTCGTGCTCCGGCCGCTCGACGAGGCGGCCGAGATCAAGCGCGTGGTGGTGACGGCGTTCGAGCCGGTCTCCATCGCCGGGCGTCCCGGCATCGAGGAGCTCGCCCAGCAGACGCGCGATCTGCTGAGCGGCGAATCCGTCGAGCACGCCGTCTTCCCGCATCGGATCGCATTCAATCTGATCCCACAGGTGGGCGATTTCGTCTCCGGCGGACGGACGCGCGGTGAATGGCTGGTCGAGTCACAGACGCGGCGCGTCCTCGACCTGCCGGATCTGCCGCTCACCGTCACCAGCGTCTGTGTGCCCACCTTCTACGGTCAGGCGTACGTCCTGCACGTCGAGACCGAGCGTCCCCTCGATGCGGTCGCGGCCGCGGCCGTGTTGCGCAACGCGCCCGGCATCCTGCTGGTCGACGCCAGCACCGGGGCGGACTATCCGACGCTGGCCGATACGATGGGGAGCGAGGCGACCCACGTCGGGCGCGTGCGCGACGATCCCACCGTGCCGTACGGTCTGGCGTTGTGGGTGGTGGTCGACGGCCTGCGCAAAGGCGGCGCCGTGACGGCCGTGCAGATCGCCGAACGCGCCATGCGCGCCGAGAGCTGAGCCGCCTCCGGAGCCGACCGGCGATGCAGTACCGCCTGGTGGTCGAGTACGATGGTGGCGAGTTCCATGGCTGGCAGCTGCAGCCCAACGCGCGCACGGTGCAGGGCACGTTGGAAGCCGCGATCGAACGGTTCCTCGGGTACCCGGCGCGGGCGTCGGCCGCCGGGCGTACCGACGCGGGTGTCCATGCCGCGGGCCAGGTGGTGTGCTTCCAGGCCGAAGCAGCGCTGTCGGTCGACACCGTGCGGCGTGCGCTCAATGCGCTGACGCCGCGGGATCTCGTCGTGCGCGCCGTCGACGTCGTCCCCGACAGCTTCGATCCGCGGCGCTCGGCCTGCTGGCGACGCTATGAATATCGCATCTGGAATCGCCGCAGTCCGTCGCCCTTCTGGCGCCGCCACGCGTGGCACATCCCGTGGGACCTCGATGCCGACCGGATGCACACCGCCGCGGGTGAGTTGCTCGGCGAGCATGACTTCAGCACGTTCCGCGCCGCCGGCTGCGACGCGGCACATGCGATCCGCCGCGTGCATGTCAGCGCCGTGACGCGGCGCGACGCGATGATCCTCTACGAGGTCGAGGCGACCGCGTTTCTGCGCCATATGGTGCGCAACATCGTCGGCACTCTGGTGGAGATCGGTAGCGGCCGCCGCTCGCCGGCCTTGGCCACGCTGCTCGCCGCGCGCGATCGGGGACAAGCAGCCGCCACCGCGCCGGCGCACGGGCTCTGTCTGACGGACGTCGGCTACTGATGGCGCCAGCTAGCCTACATCGTGAAGACGAAGCCGATGCCGATGCCCCAGTCGATCGCGTCGTCGGTGAGGTGGGCCAGCCCCTCGGGCCGGATGATGACGTTGTCGGTCAGATTGAAATCGATGCCAGGGTAGGCCGCGATATCGTTGAAGGTCTGGCCGAAGTCGTTGAACACCCGCCCGACGAACTCGGTGCGCAGCGAGAAGAGTTCGTTGCCGCGCACGATGCCCTGCACGCTCCAGTTGAACACGTCCGCTTGGTCGTCGGTGTTGAGCAGGAATCCGACGTGCGCGCCGAGCGCGAAGCGACCCGCCTGGTAGCGGGTGGACAGGAAGGGGTTGAGGCCCAGCTCGCCCGACCCGAAGAGCTCGTCCTCCGAGCCGGTCGGGATGCTCATCTCGAGTCCGAGGGCGCCGGCCCAATGCTCGGCCAATTCCTTCTTGAACTTGCCGTAGAACATCAGGTCGCCGACCCCGACGTCGTCCTGCGATGCGCCGCTGGAGAGGCTGATCTGCTGCTGCATGACGAAGGGCAGATCCATGCCCAACTCCCAGTAGGGGCCGAGGCCGTAGGCGGCGATCAGGTCGAATCGCCCGCCGTCGATCTCCTCGATGAAATCGTTGTTCCGCCTCTCGAACGAGTTCACCGGATAGCCGGAGAGGCCGAGCGCCGGCCCGCTCACCGACACGCCCGCGGTCGCGTCGGTCTTGTCGGCGCCTTCGTCGTCGTTGAGCTTCATGCCGCGCAACTCGACCCAGAAGTGGCCGTCGCCGACCGTCGCCGCTTCGCGGGAGAAGCTCGCCCACGTGCGATCGCGATCGGTGACGTCCGACTTGCTGGCCGCCGCGCTGCTGGCCGCCGCTTCAGCGTCTGGTGCCGCGTCCTGCGCAACGCCGCGCGTCGCGACGAGACAGGCCAACAGCACGAGCGCACCCCACCTGACTGCTGCACTCTTCATCGCCTCCTCCTTCCGAGCCAGGCCCCCCCTGGCGCCACGCCGTTGGCAAAGAAATCCAAGACGACTCGAGGCGTTCTAGGATGGGCCTCGCCGCGATGTCAAGAATGCGTTGGCGCGCGCGCGACGCGCTGCGCCTCGGCGATCAAGCGGCGCGCATAGCGCTCGGCCTCTGCGGGGGCGGTTGCCCCGCCGAGCATGCGCGAGACTTCGACGACCCGTTCGTCGGCGTCGAGCGCGCGGGCATGGGTGATCGTGCGACCGTCGTGCTGGCGCTTTTCGACCGCGAAGTGATGATCGCCGTACGCGGCGATCTGCGGCAGATGGGTGATACAGAGCAGTTGGCGGTTCGCGGCCAGTGTCTTGAGTCGCCGCGCCACCGCGTCGGCGATGGTGCCGCCGATGCCGGCATCGACCTCGTCGAAGATGAGGATCGGCGTCTCGCCGCCCGCCGCCGTGAGCGCCTTCAGCGCCAGCATGATGCGCGACAGCTCGCCACCGGAGGCGATGCGCGCCAGGGGCTTCGGCGCTTCGCCTGGATTGGCGGCGAGGTAGAACTCGAGGCTGTCGATGCCGCTGGGGCCGAGCGCCGCGGCGGCGTCTGCCGCTGCCGGTACGTCGCGCTGCACGTGCAGCGTCGCGTCCTGCATGCCCAGCGCCGCCAGTTCCCCGGTCATGCGGCGTTCGAGTTGGCGCGCCGCCTTGGCCCTCGCCGCCGACAGACGACCGGCGCGATCGAGCGCTTCGTCGCGCCGCTGCGCCAGCGCGGCCTCGGCAGCGGCCACGTCGTCGGATTGTCCGTCGAGGGCGGCCAGATCGCGCGCCGCCGCCGCGGCGATGGCCGGCAGCTCGTCGCTCGGCACGGCATACTTGCGGCTCAGGCGCGCCAGCAGCGCGAGGCGATCCTCGACCGTGTCGAGCCGTTGCGGGTCGTCCTGCAGATGCGCCGAGGCGGCGCGCAGCTGCAGCGCCGCTTCTTCGAGCTGGACGCGCCCGCTCTCCACCAACTCGGCGCTGGCGGCCAGCGCGGGCGCGATGCCGCCGAGCTCGGCGAGTTGCTGGCCCAGGCGGCCGAGGGTGGCGACCATGGCGTGGTGGCCCGAATAGAGCAGCGCTTCGCCGTCGTGACAGGCTTGGCGCAATCGTTCGGCGTGGCGCAGGCGCTCGCGCTCCTGCGCCAGCGCGTCCGCCTCGCCGACGGCGATCGCCGCCGCGTGCAGTTCCTCGTGTTGAAAGACCAGCAGATCCCGCCGCTCCGCCAGCGCCGTGCGGCGCTGGGCCCATTCCTCGACGCGCAGCCGTGCGGCGGCAAAGGCGGCGTAGGCCTCGGCCATCGCCGCACCGGGAGCGGCGAGGGCGCCGAAGCGATCGAGCAGGTCGAGGTGGCTGCGCGGTCGCAACAGCACCGCCTGCTCGTGCTGGCCGTAAATGTGGACCAGGTGTTCGCCCAACTGGGCCAGGATGGCGAGCGTCACCGGGCTGCCGTTGGCGTGGATGCGGCCCTTGCCGCTGCGCGACAGGACGCGGCGCACCAGCACCTCGTCGTCGTCCGCGCCGAGGCCGAGCGCGTCGCGCAGATGCTCCGGCAGCGGACACTCGAACAGCCCCTCCACCAGGGCTTCGTCGGCCTCGCTGCGAATGAGATCGGCGCTGCCGCGAGCCCCGCACAGGAGCGCCAGCGCCTGCAGCAGAATGCTCTTGCCGGCCCCGGTCTCGCCAGTGATCACGTTCAGACCGCCGCCGAACGTGATCGACAGGTCATCGATGATGGCGATGTCGCGGATGCGCAACTCGCGCAGCATGCACGTCTCTCAGGCCGGGGCGGTCATCTGGCGGGGGGGCGCGGTCAGCGCTCGCCCCAGCGCAGCTTGCTGCGCAGGACGCCGAAGTACCCGCGCTGGGTGCGGACGAGCGGAACGACCGTGCGGCTCTTGGCGATCTCGATCGTATCGTGATCGCCGAGTGAGACGCCCTCCTGTCCGTCGAGGGTGAGCTCGACCGGATGCTCGGGCGAGTGCACGGTCACGTCCACCCGCGCCGAGCCGGCGACCACCATCGGCCGGTTGGTCAGCGTGTGTGGACAGATCGGCGAGAGCAGGATGACATCGACGGACGGATACACGATCGGACCGCCGGCCGAGAGCGAGTAGGCGGTCGACCCGGTCGGCGTGGCCACGATCAGCCCGTCGGCCTTGTAGGTGCAGACCGGTTCGCCATCGACGCGAGTTTCCAGATCGATGATGCGCGCCAGGGCGCCCCCTTTGCTGATCACGACGTCGTTGAGCACGCGATAGGTGCGCGCGTCGCGCGGCACGCGGACATCGAGGGTCGCCCGCAGGTCCAGCTCGAGGTCGCCCTCGAGGGCTTTCGCCAGTGCCGCGTAGAGCTCCTCGATGGTGACCGCGGTGAGGAACCCGAGCGCGCCCAAGTTGACGCCGAGAATCGGCACCGGGCGCTCGCCGAGGCGGCGCGCGACGCTGAGCAGCGTGCCGTCGCCACCCAGCACCACCACCAGGTCGGCGCGTGCGACCATCTCCACCACCGGCATGCCCGGTGCGCAGGCGAGGGCCTCGGCGATCTCCGGCTCGGCGAGCGGGGTGACGTGGCGCTGGCGCAGCCAGTGGGCCAGCTCGCGTCCGAGCTCTACCGCCTGAGAGCGGCCGCGCTTGACGACGATGCCGACCTGACGCACCCGCGGACCATACCACAGCGCGCCGCGGAGCAGCCAGCGAGCCGCCGCGCGCTGTGCTATCGTCCCGCCGTGCGCCGTCCGAGCCCCGACCAGCAGACGCTTTTTGCCAGCCCGGACGCCCCCGCCGTGTCCGCGGCGAGTGCGCCGCTCGCCGAGCGCATGCGGCCGCGCAGCCTGGAGGAATTCGTCGGGCAAGGGCATCTCGTCGGTCCGCAACGGCTCCTGCGCGAGATGATCGAAGGCGAACGGCTGCATTCGCTGATCCTCTGGGGGCCGCCGGGCAGCGGCAAGACCTCGCTGGCGCGGTTGATCGCGCAGCGCACCCAGGCGCACTTCGTCGCGTTCTCGGCCGTGCTCTCCGGCGTCAAGGAGTTGCGCGTGGTGATCGAGGAGGCGCGCGCCGAACGCCGGCGCAGCGGGCGCGCCGCGATCCTCTTCGTCGACGAGATCCACCGCTTCAACAAGGCACAACAGGATGCCTTTCTCCCGCACGTCGAGGACGGCACGGTGGTGCTGATCGGCGCTACGACGGAGAACCCGTCGTTCGAGATCATCGCGCCGCTCCTGTCGCGTGCCTCGGTGCTGGTGCTGCAGCCGCTGTCGCCTGAGGAAATGCGCGGCATCGTCCATCGCGCCCTCAGCGACACCGAGCGCGGGCTGGGCGCCATTGGGCTGGAGCTCGCGCCAGACGCGCTCGTGTTCCTCGTCGAGCTGGCGCATGGCGACGCACGCACGGCACTCAATGTCCTGCAGCGGGCGGCCGACCTCGCCCAGCGCCGCGCCGCCGGCGTGCTGTCGCTGCCGATCCTGGAAGAAGCGGCCCAGCACCGCGCCCTGCGCTACGACAAGGACGGCGAGGAGCACTACAACGTCGTCTCCGCCTTCATCAAAAGCATGCGCGGCAGCGATCCGGACGCAGCGCTCTACTGGATGATGCGCATGCTGGAAGCGGGCGACGACCCGCTGTTTGTGTCCCGCCGCATGGTGATCTTTGCCGCCGAGGACGTCGGGCTGGCCGACCCGCAGGCACTCCTGGTCGCCACCGCGGCCCGCGATGCGGTCGCCTTCGTCGGTATGCCGGAGGGCCGTATCCCGCTCGCCCAGGCGGCCGTCTATCTGGCGACCGCACCGAAATCGAACGCGGCCTACCGCGGCATGCTGGCGGCAGCCGAGGACGTTGCCCGCCACGGCGCGCTGCCGGTGCCCCTCCACCTACGCAACGCCCCGACTTCGTTGATGAAACAGCTCGGCTACGGCCGCGGCTACGAATACGCCCACGACCAGCCAGCCCAGGTCGTGGCGCACGCCCACCTGCCCGACGCGCTGCAGGGCCGCCGCTACTACGAGCCGACCGACAGCGGGGCCGAACACACCATCCGGGAACGGCTCGACCGGCGTGCCAAGCGCGGCAAAGCGCCCGCCGGTTGAGGACCCCCACCCCGCGCGCCGCGCAACTTCTTGCCCGCTCGCAGGAATTCGGCTATCCCACCAGTTCCGCGCGGGACAGAGGGGCTGTAGCTCAGTTGGGAGAGCGCCTGAATGGCATTCAGGAGGTCGGCGGTTCGACTCCGCTCAGCTCCACTCCCCGTTTCGGCGCCTGGATGCGGCCGCCCGCCCGCCGCTCACCGCAGCGGGTCGCGCGCGCGCTGCGCGGTCGGTGTTTTGGCGAGTTCCACAGCACCGAACACGTTCCGTGCCGAGCTATGTCATGCATCAAAATTTCTTGACTTTGCGGTTGAACAGTGTACCGTCCGCGCTGCTTGAATCAGCAATAGCTCGGTTAGGCCGATAGGCGCGTGGGACGAAGCGATCGGAATCGTCGGCTCAGTCTTCTTGAGAGCCCGAACACACTCGTCGGCACCCGCGCGACGAGTGCCGGCGAGTGTTTTTGCGATTCCTACGGTCGCGTTGTCGCTCCGGGCCGGGTATTCTGTGGGTAGTCGAGTGTTGAATGGGGCGTCGCAAGGGTGGGGAACGGCCTGCGGCGACGGACCTCGGGGAGGATGACATGAACGCCCGAATCAAGTCGGTGACGGTCTGGACGGCGCTGTGCGGCGCCGCAATCTGCGCGGGAGTCCTGGTGTTCACCGGGCAGTCGGCGAAGACGCAGATGGCAAACCCGTACCCGCCGGTCGAGCTGGTCAGCGTCAGCCGGGACGGCGGCCAGCCGAGCGGCAACAGTAGCGGCGCCGTCACCAGCGCGGACGGCACCTGCGTAGCCTTCTTCTCCGACGCGACGAACCTGTTGCCCTCCGGCCCGGGCGGCGATTCTGACGGGTTCACCGACGTCTATCTCTACGACCGCGGGACGGATCAGACGACCCGCGTGAGCGTCGGCCTGGACGGTGAGCCGCCCAACGGCCCGAGTCAGGCGCAGCGCTTCCGCCCCTCGATCGACGCCGATTGCAGCTGCGTCGCCTTCAGCTCCGACGCCAGCAACCTGGTGGCCAACGACACCAACGGGCGAACGGACGCCTTCGTCCGCAACCTCGACGCGGCGACGACGCTGCTGGTGAGCAACGGGATCGGCGGTGCGCCCGCGAATGGAGCCAGCTCCTTCACCAGCGTGACCGCGGACTGCGCCCAGGTCGCATTTCACTCCGTCGCCAGCAATCTGGTCGACGGCGACAGCAACATGACATCGGATGTCTTTTCGTACGACATTCCCACCGGGGAGACGACGCTGGTCAGTGTCGGGCCGGGTGGCGTGCAGGGCAACGGACCCAGCATCACGCCGTCCTACAGCGCCGACGGCCGCTGCATCGCGTTCGCATCGGGCGCGACCAATCTGATCGCCGGCGTGTCCGATACCAACAACACGCTCGATATCTACGTCTCGTGCGACGGCGTCGTGACCTGCCGCGCCAGCGTCAACAGCGCGGGCGTCGAGGCCAACTCGATGAGCTTCCTGCCGGCGTTGAGCGCCGACGGCAGCATCGTCGCCTTCAAGTCCAACGCGACCAACCTGGTCTCCGACGACCGCAACCAGTCGGCCGACGTCTTCGTGCACAGCTGCGTGACGGGTCAGACCGAGCGCGTCAGCGTCGGCGACCAGGGACAGGAAGGCAACGACATCGCCATTCCGCCGAGCATCAGCGGCAGTGGGCGCTTCGTCGCCTTCGGTTCGTTTGCGAGCAACCTGCTGGCCGGGGTGTCGACCAACGGCAACTCGCAGGTCTATGTGCGCGACCTCGAGAAGGACACGACCATCCTGGTCAGCTCCAGTGTCGACGGGCTGCCCGGCAACGGTCCCGTGCCGGATATTCCGCCGAGCATCAGCCAGGACGGCGGCTGGGTGGCGTTCCAGTCGCTGGCCACCAACCTGACGACCACCGACACGCAGGGGCATCTCGATGCCTACATCCGCGCCAACATCACCGCCGGGCCGACACAGCCGACGGGGACCAAGACCCATACGCCGCTGCCGACGCCGACGCCGACGCGTCCGGTGCCCTGTCAGCGCGATACCGATTGCCCGGTCGGGCAGGTGTGCGGGCCGGACGAGGTCTGCGTGACCGCGCCGACGCCGACGCCGACCATCGCCTGCGACAACGACGACGACTGTCCGGACGGTCTCTTCTGCGTCAACGGCATCTGCCGGGATCTGTCGACGCCCACCGCGACGGCTACGCCGCTGCCGACCTGTGTCGTCAACGAGGACTGCCCGGAGGGCACGCAGTGCCGCGCCATGGTGTGCGTGCCGCCGCGGCCGTGTACCACGCAGATCGAATGCCGCGGGATCCGCGAGACCTGTCTCGCGG
>JBOHWA010000469.1:0-2982 GCA_050735855.1 Binatia bacterium | reverse complement strand
GTGTTGGCGACGACACCCCCGCATCCCCCCGGCGCCGAGAGCCCGGCGCCCTCCACGCGACACCCGCCCCCGGCGCCGAGGGACCGGCGCCCTCCGGGTGTGGTTGCTTGAAGCGGCGCGGGTTATGCGAGAGAAGGGGGCTCCTTCCGCGCGCGCATGGCTGACCTTCCCAAGACCTACGATCCGCAAGTCACCGAACAGCGCTGGTACGATGCCTGGCTGGCGGGCGGGTACTTTCACGCCGATGAGACGCGCGAGGGGCCGACCTTCAGCGTCGTGATTCCGCCGCCAAACGTGACCGGGATGCTGCACATGGGGCACATCCTGAACAACACGTTGCAGGACATCCTGGCGCGTTTTCACCGCATGGACGGGCGCAACACGCTGTGGATGCCGGGGACGGATCATGCGGGGATTGCGACGCAGAACGTGGTGGAGAAGCACCTCGCCAAGGAGGGCAAGCACCGCAACGATCTGGGGCGCGAGCTGTTCGTCAAGCGCGTCTGGGAGTGGAAGGAGCAGTACGGCGGTACGATCCTGCGCCAGCTGAAGCGCCTCGGCGCCTCGTGCGACTGGGAGCGCGAGCGCTTCACCATGGACGAGGGCCTGTCGCAGGCGGTGCGCGAGGTGTTCGTCCACCTCTACGAGAAGGGGCTGATCTACCGCGGCAACCGCATCATCCACTGGTGCGTGCGCTGCCTGACGGCGCTGGCAGACGAAGAGGCGGCGGTCAGCGAGGGTGGCGAGAACGGCAACCTCTGGCACATCCGCTACGCCGGCGAGGACGGCGGGCCCGGGCTGGTGGTGGCGACGACGCGGCCGGAGACGATGCTGGGCGATACCGGCGTGGCGGTGAATCCGAGCGACGAGCGCTACCAGCATCTGATCGGCAAGCACGTCATCCTGCCGCTGCTCAGGCGGGCGATCCCGGTGGTCGGCGACGCGGCGGTCGACGCGAGCTTCGGTACCGGCGCGGTGAAGGTGACGCCGGCACACGACGCCAACGACTTCGAGATGGGCCAGCGCCACGGCCTGCCGACCCTATGCATCATGGCGACCGACGGCACGATTACCGCCGAGGGCGGCGTGTATCAGGGGCTCGATCGCTTCGAGGCGCGCAAGCGCATCGTCGCCGACCTCGACGCCGCCGGCCAGCTGGAGAAGACCGAGCCCTACCGCGTGCCGATCCGCCGCTGCTACCGCTGCGACACGGTGGTCGAGCCCTACCTGTCGCTGCAGTGGTTCGTGAAGATGCAGCCGCTGGCGGTGCCGGCGATCGCGGCGGTGAAGAGCGGCGAGCTGCGCCTCATCCCGGAGCGCTGGAACGGCGTCTACCTGCACTGGATGGAGAACATCCGCGACTGGTGCATCAGCCGCCAGCTGTGGTGGGGCCATCGCATCCCGGTCTGGTACTGCGACGACTGCAACCACGTCATCGCCGCGCGCGTCGACCCGCACTTCTGTCCCGAGTGCAAATCGGCCCGCATCCGCCAGGATCCGGACGTGCTCGACACCTGGTTCAGCTCCTGGCTGTGGCCGTTCTCGACCATGGGCTGGCCGGAACAGACGCCGACGCTGGCGCGCTTCTATCCGACCGACGCGCTGGTCACCGCCGCCGACATCATCTTCTTCTGGGTCGCGCGCATGGTGATGGCGGGCTACGAGCTGACCGGCCAGCTGCCCTTCCGCGACGTCTACCTGAACAGCATCGTGCGCGACGGCCAGGGGCGCAAGATGTCGAAGTCGCTCGGCAACTCGCCCGACCCGATCGACATCATCGACCAGTACGGCGCCGACGCGATGCGCTTCACCATCGTCTCGCTGGCGCCGGTCGGCCAGGACGTGCGCTACGAGGCGGAGAAGACGGAGTTCGGCCGCAACTTCGCCAACAAGCTGTGGAACGCGACCCGCTTCGCCTTCATGCACCTGGGCGACGCGCCGCTCGAGCCGTGGCACCTGGACGATCCCGCCGCGCCGCGCCCGACGGCGGTCGCCGACCGCTGGATCCTCTCCCGCCTGCAGACGGTGACCGACGAGGCGCGCGCCGCGGTGCTGGCGTACCGCTTCAACGACGCGACCTCGGCGCTCTACCGCTTCGCCTGGGGCGAGTTCTGCGACTGGTACCTCGAGCTGGTCAAAGGCACGCTCTACGGCGAGGACGAGCAGGCCAAGGCGGCGGTGCGCACGACGCTGATCACCGTGCTCGACGCGATCATGCGCCTGCTGCATCCCTATATGCCGTTCATCACCGAGGAGATCTGGCAGGCGCTGCCGATGCGCCGGCCGACGGCGTCGATCGTCATCGCCCCGTACCCGAAGGCGAGCGCCTGGCGCGACGCCGAGGCGGAGGCGCAGATCGGCCAGCTGGTCGAGGCGGTCACCGCGATCCGCAACATCCGCGCCGAGCTCGGCATCCCGCCGAGCCAGCCGCTGTCGGTGCGCGTCGCGGCCGAGTCGAGCGAGCGCGTGCGCGCGGTCGAGGGCTTCATCAAGGCGATGGCCAAGGTTGGCGAGGTCGAGGTGCTGGGCGACGGCCCGCGTCCATCGGGCGAGCCGTCGGCGGTGGTCGCCGGGCTGGGCGAGGTATTCGTTTCGCTGCGCGGTGTCGTGGAACCCGCCGAGGTGCGCGCGCGTCTCGAACGCGACCTGGCGAAAGTCGAGAAAGAGCTGGTTGGCGTCGAGGCCAAGCTCGGCCGGCCGGATTTCGTCGGCAAGGCGCCGGCGGATGTGGTCGACAAGGAACGGCAGCGGGCGGCGGCGCTGCAGGAGCGGCGGGCGGTGCTGGGCAGGCACCTGGCGACGTTGGGGGCGGCGTGAGGGCGTCGCGCGTTGTGCGCCGCGCTGCGCAAGTCAGACGGTTGCGCGCAGCGCCTCGTGTCTGGCGAGAGCCCCTCCCGACCTCGCGTCCGAGCCGCTGTCTCAATAGCAGTCGGGTGCTCATCCCGGGGTCCCTTCCCCCCTTGCGGGGGAAGGACAGGATGG
>JBOHWA010000468.1:0-5032 GCA_050735855.1 Binatia bacterium | reverse complement strand
GCCGCGCCCGCCGCCGGAGCGGCAGCCCCGACGGCCGCCGTTCCAGCGGCAGGCAAGCCCAAGGCCCCCAGGCGGCGCGCACCGGCGCGGCGCCGCACCGCCGCAGCGGTTGAGCCGGTCGCCTAGATCCGACGAACAGAATCAACCCGACGACGCGAAGTCGCGGAGACCAGAGAGAACTCTCGTCGGGACTCCACGGCTTCGCGTTGATTCCTTTCCTCTTCTTCAGTCCGAAACCGGCGCGACCGCCCAGTCGCGCGCCAATTCGGCGCGCAGGCCGGCGCGCCGGCGGCCGTTGGATCGGTTGCGGGACGGTCCGAAGGTGGGCGCCGTCCGACGCGCGCGCATGCGCCGCAGGGCGGCGCGTACCGAGGTCGGCTCCAACCCGAGCGTTTCGCACACCGTGGTGAAGGAGAAGATCCAGCCCTTGCGCGAGGTGGTGATCCACAGCTCCGCATCCACCTGCCCCTCCGGCGAGGGGCCGAGATAGGCGCGGATGGCATCCTCGAGCAGCGCCAGCATCAGGCGACGGACGCCGATGCAGGGCGGTTGGCGGCGGTCGCCGCCGCCGAGATCGATCAGGTCGGCGAAGTCCCCGCTGGCGGCGACGGTCGGCAGGCGTGGATAGGTTTCGTTCATGGCAGAGTCGCAGCCTAGCCGCCTGAGGTTAGGCTGCGATGACGGCAAGATGACGGTTGCTTGAAGAGCCGACCGCAGCGCTCACCCCGTCGCACTGCTGAAGCGAGCCCTCCCGTCGCGGTCGCGACGAAGGCGAGGGCGCGGCGCCGTCCAGGCCGGTTGTCTTCGGCGCGGCGTTCGTGTCTTGGTGGGGCGCCCATGATCGTCGCCCTGGTGCTCGTGCTGGCCCTGCTGCTGTGGACGGCGGTCGCCTTCAACCGGTTGGTGCGGCACGCCAACCTGGTGCGCGAGGCGTGGAGCGGCATCGACGTGCAGCTCAAGCGGCGCCACGACCTGGTGCCCAATCTCGCCGAGGTCGTGCGCGCGCACGCGAGCTATGAACGGCAGGTGCTCGAAGAGGTGACCCGCCTGCGCAGCGCCGGTCAGCCGACGCGGGCGCTGCAGGACGGCGAGAACGCGCTCACCGCCCAGGTGCGCGGGCTGCTGGCGGTGGCCGAGGCCTATCCCGAGCTGCGCGCCACGCGCGGGTTCCTCGACCTGCAGCGCCAGCTGACCGAGGTCGAGGACCAGCTGCAGATGGCGCGGCGCTACTACAACGGCGCCGTGCGCGACTACAACACGGCCGTCGAGTCGTTCCCGTCCAACCTCGTCGCCGCACTGAGCGGCTTCACCCTGCGCGAGTTCTTCCAGATCGAGAGCGCCGTCGAGCGCCGCGTGCCGGAGGTGCAGGTGTGACGCGGCGGGTGGCGCTCGCCGCGCTCGTTGGCCTGCTGGTCGCGCTGGTGGTCGCGCCGGGGGCCCGCGCCGACGATGTGCCGGGCGCCGACCCGGCCGCGCCGCGCGATCTGCCGCAGGCTCCATTCCCCTCGACGGTCGACCCGGAGGCCTATCTCGCCGAGCACGCGGCGGAGTACGCCGAGCCGGCGGCGGCCGAGCGCATCCTCGACTACGACAGCCACATCGTCGTCGCCGCAGACGGCGGCCTGACGGTCACCGAGACGATCGTCGTTCAGGCCGCTGGCGAGCAGATCAATCACGGCATCTTCCGCGACTTCCCCACCCGCTACAAGAAGCCGGCGTTCGAGAACCAACCGATTCTCGACCTGCCGATGCTCGAGAACGAGGCGCTGTTCACCTATCGCGTCGAAGTGCCCTTCGACGTCGTGCGGGTCGAGCGCGATGGCCGTCCGGAGCCCTACGAGACCAGCCGCGTGCACAACGGCGTGCGGGTCAGGATCGGCGACGGCAACGTCACGCTGCCGCCCGGCCGCTACACCTACCGCCTGACCTACACCACGGCGCGCCAGCTCGGCTTCTTTCCCGATCACGACGAGCTCTACTGGAACGTCACCGGCAACGGCTGGGCCTTTCCCATCGATCGCGCCGCGGCGACCGTCGTGCTGCCGCCGGAGATCCCACGCGACCGCGTGACGCTGGACGGATACACGGGGCCGCAGGGATCGACGGCGCGCCAGCTGACCAGCGCCGTCGCGCCCGACGGCACGCTGCGCTTCGTCAGCACCGAAACGCTGGCACCCTACAGCGGGCTGACCATCGTCGCCGGCTTCCCGCGCGGCATCATCAGTGCGCCGACCGCCGCCGAGCAGCGCGAGGCGTTGTTGCGCGCCAACCCGATCTTCGTCGTCGGCCCGATCGGCGTCGGGCTGGTGGTGCTCTACTACCTCGGCGCCTGGTGGACGGTCGGCCGCGATCCGCGCCGCGGCACGATTATTCCGCTCTTCGAGCCGCCGCTCGGTCTCGACGCCGCCGGCATGCGCTACATCGCCGGGCTGGGCTTCGACGAGCGCTGCTTCGCCGCGGCGCTGCTCGGCCTGGCCGCCAAGGGCTGGGCGCGCATCGTCGAAAAGGACGGCGACTTCACCCTCGAGCCGGCCAAGCTGCGCCACACGCCGCTCGGCAGCGCCGAGCAGAAGGTCAACGCGCAGTTGCTCGGCGGCAGCGCGATCGAGCTGAAGCAGAAGAACCACAGCCAGATCCGCTCGGCGATCACCGGCCTCTCCAAGGCGCTGCAGAGCGAGTACGAGGGCGCCACCTTCCGGCTCAACCGCGGCTGGGTGATTCCCGGGCGCGTGCTGTCGGTGCTGTGCCTCGTGGCGGCCGCCATCGCGGGCGGCCCGGAGCAGATCTTCGCCGTCGCCTTCATGGCCGTCTGGCTGACCGTCTGGACCTTTGCCTGCATCGGCCTCGCCCAGCAGCTCTGGCGCGCCTGGCGCGAAGTCGCCCGCCCGGGCGCCGGCCTGCTCAGCCGCAGCGGCGCGCTGATCCTGGCGCTGATCGCCACCGCCGTCGGACTGCCGTTCTTCTTCGGCGAGGCGATGGGACTGGTGTTCTTCGTCGGCATGACCTCGGTCTGGATGGGCATCCTCCTGGGGGTGCTGGTCGGCTTGAACCTCTTCTTCTACGAGTTGCTCAAGCAGCCGACGCGCTTCGGGCGCGAGCTCATGGATCAGATCGAGGGCTTCAAGATGTACCTCACCACCGCCGAGGGCGCCGAGCTCGCCCAGGCGGCGCCGGCGAAGACGCCGCAGCTGTACGAGCGGCTGCTGCCCTACGCCATCGCGCTCGACGTGGAGAACGAGTGGTCGGCGCAATTCGCCAGCGTGCTGGCGCGCGCGACACAGGCCGACGAGGGGTACAAGCCGACCTGGTTCGCCGGCAATGCGTTCAATCGCTTCGGCACCGCGCACTTCGCCTCGGCGATGACCTCGTCGCTGTCGACCACCATCAGCTCGTCCTCCACCGCCCCCGGCTCGCGCAGCGGCAGCAGCCGCAGTGGATCGGCCGGCGGCGGCGGCGGCGGTGGCGGTGGCGGCGGGTGGTGATCAGCCGAACTGCATCTCGCACACGTCGCTGGCGACGCGGAAGCGCGCGGCGGTGGCGGCTTTCACGTCGTCGACCGTCAGGCCGGGCGCCAGCTCGCGCAACAGGAAGCCGTCGGCGTCGATGTCGAAGTAGGCCAGATCGGTGACCACCGACTGTACGCAGCGCAGCGCGGTGGGCGGGTAGGTCAGTACGTCGACCAGCTTGGACGCGCCCGATTTCTCGCGCTGATGGCAGACCGCGATGATGCGGCCGCCGCCGGCGGCGAGATCCATCGCGCCGCCGATGCCGCCGACGCCGGTCGACGGGATGTTCCAGTTGGCCAGGTCGCCGTTCGCTGCCACCTGGAAGGCGCCCAGCACGACGGTCGAGACGCGCCCGGTGCGCGCCATGGCGAACGAGGTGGCGGAGTCGAAGTAGCTCGTCTCCGGCACCGGCGTCACCAACTGCCCGCTGGCGTTGTAGAGGTCGACGTCCTCGTCGCCCTCGGCCGGAAACGGGCCGTAGCCGAGGATGCCGTTCTCGGAGTGCAGGGTGACACCGCGGCCTTCGATGTAGTTCGACACCAGGGTCGGCAGGCCGATGCCGAGGTTGACGTACTCGCCGTCGCGCAGCAGGCCGGCGACCCGCAGCGCCATGAGGTCGGGCGGCAGGCCCTGCGCGCCGCCCTCGTCGCGCCCCTCGAGCGAGCGCGTGCGGCCGCTCATCTGCATGATCTGGCGGATGATCGCGCCGTCGAAGTGCTGCGTGGTGGTGACAACGCGATCGACGAAGATGCCCGGTGTCGCGATCGCCTCCGGATCGAACGAGCCGACCGGCACCACCTCCTTGACCTCGGCGATGGTGGTGGTCGCCGCCATGGCGAAGGCCGGACCAAAGTTGCGGCCGCCGCGGCGATAGACGACGTTGCCGGCGCCGTCGGCCTGGTGCGCCTGCAGGAAGGCGTAGTCGGCGCGCAGGGCGGTCTCGAGCAGGTAGCGCCGGCCGTTGAAGACGCGCTCCTCCTTGCCCTCGGCCACCGCCGTGCCGACGCCGGTCGGCGTGTAGAACGCCGCCAGCCCGGCGCCGCCGGCGCGCACGCGCTCGGTCAGCGTGCCCTGCGGCACCAACTCGAGCGCGATCTCGCCGGCGAGGATCTGCTCGGAGATCGGCGTCGGCCCGATCGGCAGGATGGCGTAGGTGCAGATCAGCTTCCGAATCTGATGAAACTCGGCGAGGATCTGCAGCGAGGTCGGCCCGCCGGCCGGCGAGTTGCAGATGATCGTCAGGTCCTTCACCCGCCGCTCGCGCAGCGCCAGCAGCAGATCGGTCGGCCACGCCTGCGGCGGCCCGAATGACTGGACCAGGATCGACGCCCCGTCGCGGACATCCCCCACCGCCTCGAGCGCGGTTGCACAGATTTGCTTCTTCGCCATGGCGTCCCCCTGCCACGCATGCCGCGTTCCGGCAAACTGTGGGCACGCGCCCTTGTCCCGTGGAGGGCGCCGGGCCCTCGGCGCCGGGGGCGGTGAGGGTCGGGTGCTCGTCGCCAGCACGGCGCCAACGCGCGTGG